>JBCCOR010000090.1:0-11221 GCA_039025295.1 Acidobacteriota bacterium | reverse complement strand
CCGCGCTGCTCGAGATTGCTCAGGTAGTCGCGCACGAGGCTTTCATTTTCGTGCTCGACCACCCGGCGCGGCAGCTCGACCGGATGGCGCTCGCGCAGCTGCTCGAGCAGCGTGCGCTCGCGGTCGCGCTTCTGTTCGCGGGTTTTCTCCTCGGTGAGATGTTCGCGCACCTGGGTGTGGAGCGCGTCGACGTCGGCCAGACCGAAGCGGCTGGCGAACGCGTCGTCGACCTCCGGCAGCGCCATCGCACGCACCTCGTCGAGGGTGACGCGGTAGCGCAGCTCGACGGTCTTCTCGTCGCCGTCGCCGTCGCCGTCGCTTTCGTCGCCGTCGTTTTCGTCGTCGCTGTCCGCGCCGGCGTCGTCTGCGGCAACCTCGGTGGTGTCGACCTCATCGGTCGATTCGACGGTGACGGTCTGGCTGTATTCCTCCGACTCGCCGGCCGACAGGCCGATGACGGCGTCGCTGATTTCCTCGCCGTAGCGCTCGTCGCCGAGCTCGACCTGGAAGGTCTGCGGATCGCCCTCGCCCGACTCGGTCAGGGCGACGCGGGTGACGCGGGCGTAGTCGCCGCCCTCGGCGGCGCGCTCGACCGGCTGCAGCTCGCCGTGCTGGCGCTGCATCTGCTCGACGAAATCGTCGATCTCGTGGTCCTCGATCTCGGCGTTGATCTCGGGCAGGTCGAAGCTGTCGAGATCGCCCAGCGCGATCGGCGGCCGGACGTCGACCGAGGCGACGAAGGTCATCGGCTTGCCCGACTCGTAGGTCAGGTCGGTGATGTCGGGGGCGAGCAGCGGCTCGAGTCCTTTCTCGGCCTGGGCCTGATGCCAGTAGCGCGGAATCAGGCGGTCGAGCACCTCGCGCTGCACCTCGTCGGCGAAGCGCTTGCGGATCAGGATCGCCGGCACCTTGCCTTTGCGGAAGCCGGGCAGGTTGACGCGGCGGCCATACTCCTGCACGACCCGCCCGATTTCGGCCTCGACGGCGGGCTGGGGAACTTCGATGGTCAGCTGCTTCTGGCTGGGACCGAGGTCTTCGATCGAAAGGACGACACTCATGATGACGGGCGATTTCCTGATGCCTCGGGCCGTTTGAGGAGCGACAGCGCCGCGGATGGATCGGACCGGAAATGCGGGATGCACCGGTCACGAACAGGCGGTGTCAGAGGGGCCGGAGGGCGTGGCAAAGCGTACGATGCGCGACCGTGCGCCGTGGTTTCGTCGACGTTCGCGGGCGCGAACGCGCGTGGTGCGAAAGGGGGGACTCGAACCCCCACCCCGTAGCGGGACTAGATCCTAAGTCTAGCGCGTCTACCAATTTCGCCACTTTCGCAGGGAATTCGACGGGTCTGGCGTCGGCGCACGGATGATGCGGGCGGCGGCTGTGCGGTCGGACCGTTCGGCCGTCGTCGCGGAGCGTCAAGGTTGCATGATGCGCGCCTGGACGGACGCGCGCCATACGAAAGCTTAGCACGGACATCGGACGGATTTCGCGTGGGCTCGTGGTCGGGCGCGATGATGCGCCCCGCGCGCGATACGCGAAGGGACGAATGACCGGGACGGTGCGGAGGCGGGGGAGGTGGGATGGTGAGCCGCCTAGGAATCGAACCTAGAACCCACAGATTAAGAGTCTGTTGCTCTGCCAATTGAGCTAGCGGCCCACGGAGAGAAAAATGATAGCGGTCTGTGGCCGCGCGCGCAAGTTTCCCCGCGGCGCGTGAGCGGCCTTCGATGCGCTCAACCGCCCTGGACGAACTGCACCAGCTCGAGGCGGTCGCCGGCCTCGATCGCGACGTCGTCGAAGCGCGCGCGCGGCACGATCTCGGCGTTGCGCTCGAGGGCGACCACGCGCGGATCGCGTCCGAGATGGGCGAGCAGGCCGGCGGCGGTGAGTCCGGCGGGCACTTCTCGGGGCTGGCCGTTGAGCACGATCGCGATCATGGCGTCAGAGCAGATGCTTGAGCTCGGCCTGGCCGATCGCGCTGGCCGCCGAGATGATCAGGGCGGCGGTGCCGCGGTCGACCGCGGGCACCTCGATCGGCAGGCGCAGCAGACCGTCGTCGTCGGTCTCGCCGTTGCCGAGCGTGCGCGGGCCGCCGAAGGTCGAGATCATTTTGGCCTGTACCTTGGCGCCGGTCACGGGCTGGCCGCTCTTGCTCGAGCGGGTGCGCAGCAGGAGCTCGGCCTGGGCGCCGGCGGTCAGATGGACGTCGTTCTCCAGCACCAGCACCAGCTGCTCCTGCTCGGCCTCGCTGGTGAGGTAGTCGAGGATCACCTGATCGAGGGTGCGGCCGCTGTCTTCGAGGATTTTGAGATCGGCCGCGGTCTCGCTGCTGTACTCGCCCGACGGCGGTCCGCCGTCGCCGCTCGTCGCGGCGGCAACCTCGCCGGTCGACGGCGGTTGGCCGAGATGCTTGGCCTTTTCGGGTGCGAAGGCGCGGATCTTGTCGTCGAACTTGCCCGCGCGGATGGCCTTGATCATCATGCGGTGCTGATGATCCATCAGCGCCGTGATCTCGTCCTCCCCCTTGCCTTCGGTGAGCAGATCGGCATAGCTGGCGCGCTTGGCGACCATGACCTGGCCGCCGAAGTAGATCAGGCTTTCGATATAAGGATTGCCCGTGCCCTTGTCTTCGGTCTGGACGTGCAGCGTGAGGTTGCTGTAGCGGACGTCGGTGTTGTATCCCGTGATCATGCGCGGTGTGCAGACTCCGTGAACAGGGCGGCGATGGGGGCGGAAGGGGCGGAGCGTGGGCCGTGCATGGTCGAATATCGCAAGGTATGCAGGGATCGAAAAAGGCCGTTGTTGGAAGAAAGATGTGCCTTTATTGTAGGGAGCGGCGCAAGCGGTGGTCAAGCCGATCGGCCGCACGGCACGCGACGCGCTAGCATGCCGGGGCCATGAGCACCGCCCGTCGTCACGCCCGCATGTGCGCCATTCTCGATCGTCGCCAGCCGGACCTCACCGTGCTGATGGACAACGTGCACAAACCCCACAACGTGTCGGCCGTGCTGCGCACCTGCGACGCCGTCGGCATCGCGCGGGCGCACGCGGTCTCGCCCGATCCGCACTTCCGCGTGCGCCACGCCAGCGCTGCCGGCGTCGGACGCTACGTCGAGGTGCGCGTTCACGCCGATCACGATGCGGCCTTCGACGCGCTGCGGGCCGCGGGCATGGCGATCTACGCCGCCCATCCGTCGGCGCGCGCGGTCGATTTCCGCAGGCTCGACTACACCCGGCCGACGGCGCTGCTGCTCGGCTCCGAGCGCGACGGCGTCGATCGTCGGCTGCTCGACCGCATCGACGGCGAGGTGATCATCCCGATGCTCGGTGCGGCGGCGTCGCTCAACGTCTCGGTGGCGGCGGCGGTGATGCTCTTCGAGGCCCAGCGTCAGCGCCTCGCTGCCGGCTTCTACGACGCGCCGCGCCTGCCGTCGGCCGAGCGCGATCGCCTGCGCTTCATCTGGACCCATCCGCGGCTGGCAGCCTACTGTGACCGTCACGCGCTACCGTATCCGTCGCTCGACGAAGACGGACTGCCGATCGATCCGCTGCCGCGTCTCGACGGCCCGCCGATCGATCCGCTGCCGCGTCTCGACGGCCCGCCGATCGATCCGCTGCCGCGTCTCGACGACTGAGCGGGTTGCTGGCCGCGTCGTCTACGCGTCGGCCGGTGCGTCTTCGTCGTCCGGCGGTGTGAGGCCGCTGCCGTCGTCGAGGCCGAGGCGGTGCAGCAGGTTCTGCGCGATACGGGCGGTCACGCCCCAGATGCGCCGACTGCCGACGTGGTAAACGCGCAGCGCGCGCGGCTGGCCGTCGATCACCACCGTGCGGTCCTCGACCAGCTGCGGCGAGGCCAGCGCCTGCAGCGGCACGGTGAAGATCTCGTCGATCTCGTCTTCGTTGGCGCGGGTTTGGAGCGGGAACGGTACGGCGCCGACGCAGGGCACGATCGAAAAACCGCTCGGGGTGACGGTTTCGTCGAGCTGGCCGATGCGCATCACCGTCGACGGTGCGATGCCGATCTCCTCGTGGGTTTCGCGCAGGGCGGCGTCCCAGGGCGTTTCCGACGCCTCGACGCCGCCGCCGGGGAACGCGATCTGGCCTTTGTGCGTCGGCAGGGTTTCGGTCCGCTTGGTCAGCACCATCCACAGCGCGCCAGCGTCGACGTAGAGCGGCACCAGCACGGCCGCGGGACGCGCGTCGCGCGGCGGCAGGCGGCGGGGCGGCGGCTGGCCGAGGGCGCGGCCGAGCTGGCTCAGCCAGCTGACGTCGGCGGGCTTCGAAGAATCGTCGGAGGCGGCCATGATGGATCTCCCGGCGCGCGATCAGGCGTCGACGCGCAGATGAAAGACGAGCGGTTGGTCGGGGGCGTCGGGCAGCTGCAGCCCGATGCGGTAGAGATGCTGGCGGTTGGGCGTCCACCACAGGGGATGATGCGGCGCCAGCGGCTGAGGTTCCACCTGGAAGGCGATGCCGCCGTCGGGGGTGAGCAGGCGTTCGCCCAGCGTCGCGCCGTCGACCGTGAGCTGGCTCGGCGCGTCAGGGCCGAACTCGAGCCGCAGCCGGCGCAGCGGCGTGCCGCTGGTGAGCAGCAGCGCGCCGCGGCGGCTGCCGTCGACGACCAGCGTGCGGCTGCTCAGCTTCGGCCAGATCGCTTCGTCGAGGCAGCGCACGCGCACGCCGTCGAGCTCGAGCGTGGTGCCGCCCGGCAGCGTGCGCTGGCTGGTTTCGTAGGGCAGATGCGCGCGCGCGATCACGGTCGGGTAGGCGTGATCGAGGCCGCTGGCGTCGAGCGGCGGCTGCCACGGCGTCGTCCACAGCGCGTGCTGGAAGGGTGCGGCGACGAGGAGCGCGAGCGCCGCCGTCAGGAGCGCGGGCGCGGCGCGCCAGCGCAGGGCGCCAAGGCCGACGACCATCAGCATCGTCAGCAGCGCGAGCGTCCGCCGGTTGCCGAAGGTCGCGGGACCGCCGGCGAGATCGAACGGATGCGCCAGCAGCAGCAGCAGGGCGAAGAGCGCGAGGGCGCCTGCGCCGATGCCCAGCCAGCGCCAGCGCCGGGCGAGCAGCAGGCCGGCCAGGCCGACGGCGAGCAAGCCGACGTGGTAGGGCAGCGCGCCGACGTGGCGGCCGGCGAGGCCGTAGAGCGCGTTCCAGCGCCACAGCGCCGCATCGAGGCCGTAGCCGAAGCGCGCGCCGCCGGTGAAGTGCAGCGCCTCGAGCTGGCGCGCGGTGTAGTTCCAGGTGCCGGGCAGGATCGGCAGATCGACCAGCGGCAGGCCGGTGCGGGCGTCGAAGGTGGTGCCGACCGTGGTCACGCCCGGCAGGCCACCGCTGGCGATGCCCATCGCCAGCCCGATCAGCGCGACGAAGCCAAGGCTGCCCTGCAGCAGGGCGAGGCGGCCGCGGCGCACGAGCAGCAGCGCGGCGGCGAGCAGCAGCAGATCGGGCGCGTGGTGCAAGGCGGGCACGCTCAGGAGGGCGCCTGATGCGCGCAGGCGCCAGCGGGCCGCGGCGGTCGGCGCGCCGTCGTCGTCGGACGGCGCGGGCAGCAGCAGGGCCGCGCCCGCGAGCGCCGCGGCGAGGCGCAGGGCGTCGCCGGTGGCGAGAAAGAGATAGGGCGCGACGCCGCCCGCAGCGAGCGCTGCCAGCAGCAGGAGATCGATCCACGGCCCGGTTCGCGGACGCAGGCGCACGCGCGCGACCACCAGCGCGCCGATGAAGAGCAGCACGTTGAGCGTCGCGGCAGCGCGCAGTGGATCGAGCGCGCGCGCGAGCGGCGCGAGCAGGAGGGCGTAGAGCGGTGCTGGTGCGAAGGTCAGGCTGTGGCCGTCGTCGGCCGAGACCAGCGCCAGATCGCGCGGCGCGCGCTGCAGGCGCGCAGCAAAGCGGTCGTGATCGATCCGGGCGTAGCGCAGATCGCCGTCGTGCGCCAGGCTGAGTGCCTGCATCAGGAGTGTGTCCTCGCCCGGCAGGCTGGGGGCGGTGGCGTCGCCCGCCATCGGGACGAGCGTGCGCGCGGTGGTCCGCGCGTCATCGTCGGCGGCGCCGAACGGCTTCGGCGGCTGGCGGACGTAGAACGTCGTCGCGGCGGCGAGCGTCAGCGTGAGCGCGATCAGCAGCACGCCGCCGACCCGCGCCGCCAGTGGCGTCTGTGCGTCGTCGGCCGCCGTCACGGTGGGCGCCGTCTGCGTCACGGCAGCTCCAGCGACCAGCGCGGCCGCGTGCGCTCGTCGTAGGGCGGACGGTTCATGAGCTGGGCGTTGATCTCGATGCGCGCCGGGCCGAGCGGTCGGCGGACCTCGCCGAGATCGATCGGCAGCGCGGCGCCCGGCTCGAGATCGATCGGCAGCGGGATCCACGGCCGATCGCGGTCTTTAGAGCCTGTGCCGTCGCCGGCGGCGTCGTTCGCGGAACCGCTGGGGCGGATCGACATCGCGAGCGCGACGCCGCCCTCGGGACGGCTGCCGGCGAGCCAGCGGACGTCGGAGCGGTTGTGGAGCACGGCGCGCAGCCGGCGGCGGGTGCCGGGCGGCCAGGGTAGGTCGGCGCCTTCGATCGTCAGATTGCCGGTGAAGTCGGCGGCGAGCAGGGTGGTGGCGCGCGGCACGGTGGCCGGCTGCGCGGTGGCGGTGGCCGCTGCGCGCGCGGCCGCGGGCCGCAGCCAGGTTCGGCACGCTGTGAGCACCGCGTCGGCAGCGTCGGCGGGGGCGTGACGCGCGGCGATGTGCGCGCGTGCGCGATCGGCGTAGCTGCGGCGCGCGGCGTCGTCGGCGAGCAGCGCGCCGACGCGCGCGGCCAGCGCTGCGACCTCCGTATCGGCCTGCGCGCCGTCGTCTGCGCGCGCGGCCGGCAGCGGCACCTTGATCACCAGCGCGTCGGGCAGCTCGGCGAACTGGGCGAAGTCGGAGACCACCGCCGGCCGGCCGACGGCGAGGATGCGCAGCAGCGACGCCGAGGTTTCGCCCGCGGTCGGATAGCGCAGGTTGAGGCAGACGTCGACCGCCGCGATCGCGCGCTCGAAGTCGTCGTAGTCGAGAAAGCCGAGCAGATGCACGCGTTCGGCGACGCCGTGGGCGCGCGCGATCGCCATCGGGTCGAAGCCCGGCGACACCGTGCCCGCGATCAACAGATGGGCGTCGGCAAGGGCCGGCTCGGCGAGCGCGCGCACGGCGACGTCGGTGCGCTTGATCGGCGTCTGGAAGCCGAACGAGCCGAGCAGCGGGCGGTCGTGCGGCAGCGCGTGCGCGTCGCGAAACGCGCGTGATGCGGCGCGCTGCGTCGCCGGATCGCGCATCGGCAAGGGAATGCCCATCGCCACCGCCGCGACCTGGTCCGGCGCGAGCACGCCGTCCTCGACCAGGCGCGTCGCCGCCCAGCGACTGTGGACGATCACGCCGCGCTGCTGGCGCAGCAGCCGGCGATGGGCGGGTAGCGCGAAGCGGCCGGCGTCGCTGCTGGCGCCGGCCCAGCGGATCGGCCGCGCGATCGCGTCGCCGAGCCAGCCGTGCTCGGCGACGATCGCGGCGCGGTAGTCGGCGAAGGTGCTGCGCGCGGGATCCGGGCCGGGGCCGTCACCGAGGATGCGCTCGACCAGCAGATGATGCAGCACCCAGTCGTGCAGCACCACGATGCCCGGCGTCTGCATCGCCAGATCGTGGACCGCGACGTGATAGCGGTTGTTGCCCATCTGGTAGATCGGCAGCGGCGCGCCCGGCGCGGCCGACAGATCGCCGGGCGCGATTACGGCGACGTCGTCGACCGCGTCGCCGAGCGCGGTTTCGAGGCCGGGCCGGATGGCGGGCTGGTCGGGCAGCTGCACGACCCGCAGCCGACAGCGCGCGGCCAGCTGCGGCAGCAGATCGGCGCTGTAGTCGGCGATGCCCGAGGCGACCGGCGGCAGCGGCGAGACCCAGTCGATGGCGATCGGGTCGTCGTTGGCGAGAGCGTCGCCGGTCTCGGACGCGATCGCGCTCACGCGCCCGCGCCGGCGTCCGCGCCCGCCTCGCTGTGCAGTGCGTCCTTGAGGTAGCCCTCGATGAACGCGTCGAGATCGCCGTCGAGCACGCGATCGGCGTCGCCGACCTCGATGCTCGTGCGGTGGTCTTTGACCATGCGGTAGGGATGCAGCACGTACGAGCGGATCTGGCTGCCCCAGGCGATCTCCTTCTTGGCGCCTTCGCGCTCCGCCTGCTCCTCCTCGCGCTTCTTCAGCTCGCGGTCGTAGAGGCGCGCGCGCAGAATCTTCATCGCCGTCGCGCGGTTCTTGATTTGACTGCGCTCGTTCTGGCAGGTGACGACGATGTTGGTCGGCAGATGGGTGATGCGCACCGCCGAGTCGGTGACGTTGACGTGCTGGCCGCCGGCGCCCGACGAGCGGTAGGTGTCGATGCGCAGGTCCTTGTCCTGAATGTCGATCTCGATCTCGTCGTCGATGTCGGGATAAACGTAGACCGAGGCGAACGACGTGTGGCGGCGGCTGGCGGCGTCGAATGGACTGATGCGCACCAGGCGGTGCACGCCGCTTTCGCCCTTGAGATAGCCGTAGGCGTTCTCGCCCCGGATCGCGAAGGTCGCGCTCTTGATGCCGGCTTCGTCGCTGTCCTGGCGGTCGAGCAGCTCGACCCGGAAGTCGCGATGCTCGCCGTAGCGCAGGTACATGCGCAGCAGCATCGAGGCCCAGTCGGCCGACTCGGTGCCGCCGGCGCCAGGATGGATCGCGAGCAGGGCGTCGCGGCCGTCGTCGGGACCGGAGAGCTTGATCGCGAGATCGAGCTCGTCGAGCGTCGTCTGCAGCGACGTGGCGAAGGCTGCGGCGTCGTCTTCCGCCTCCTCGGGCGCCTCGCGCAGCAGCTCGCGCCAGGTGTCGATCTCGTCGCGCTGCTCGTCGAGCCGCGCGAGCGTCTTGACCTGGCGCTCGACGCCGCTGCGCTGGCGCATGGTCCGCTTGCTGGTCGCCGGATCGTCCCAGAAGCCCGGCGCTTCCATCTCGGCGTTCAGCTCATCGAGCTCGTCGCGCAGGCCAGGCCGGTCAAAGATACCCCCGAAGGTTGAGGAGTTGTTCGCTCAGGCGGTCGAAATGCTCGAGGGTTGCGTCGGTGCTCATGATGTCTCCTGATCGATCGTGGGATGGCGCGTGGCCGATGAATGGGATCGGCGGCGGATGTTAGCAAACGCGATCGCCGCCGCCAGGGCGACCATCGACGCCGCGGGCACGAGCCACGGCGCGCGCACGTACGGGCTGAGATGCGCGGCCGGTTGCTGCAGCTGGGCGGAGATCGTGCCGGTTTCACCGACCCCGAGCTGGTCGACCAGCTGGCCGCGGGCGTCGACGGTCGCCGAGATGCCGGTGATCGCCGCGCGCAGCAGCGGACGCCGGGTCTCGGCGGCGCGGAAGCGCGCCGCGCGCAGATGCTGGTGGGGCGCCGAGCTGTTGCCGTACCAGGCGTCGTTGGTCAGGGTCACCAGCACGCTCGCCCCGCCCCGCACCTGCGCGGCGACCGCGCGCGGGAACACCACCTCGTAGCAGAGCGCGGTGCCGATCACGTGCTCGGCGGCGACCGGTCCGCGCGAGGTCCAGCGCATCAGGCCGAGGCCCGCGCCGGGGACGAAGCCGCTGCCGACGCTGCGCGCCAGCTGACGCAGGAACGGCAGGCGATCGCCGAGCGGCACGAATTCGCCGAACGGCACCAGCCGGCGCTTGTCGTAGCGTCCGATGATGCCGCTGTCGTCGATCAAGAGGGTGCTGTTGGTGAACGCGTCGTCGGCGTCGCGGCGCATCGGCGTGTTGATCAGCACGGTGCAGCCGCGTGCGGCGAGGCGGGCGAGATCGTCGCGCAGGCGCGCCGAGCGCGCGTAGTCCTGCGGCCAGGCGGCGCTCTCGGGCCACAGCAGCAGGCGCGGCTGGCCGTCGCAGGCGCGGTGCGACATCGTCAGCAGGCGCTGGTAGTCGGCGCGGGCGGCCTCGTCGACGGCTTGGCGGACGGGGATGTTGGGCTGCACCAGGGTGACCGGCGCGTGGATGCGCGGCGCGCTGCGCGGATCGCCGGCGGGGTTGGCCCAGGTCGGCACGCCCTCGGCGGCGCGCTGGACGCCGCCGTCGAACGGCCGCGCCTCGGGCGCGTGGCTGAAGCGGCCGGCGAGGGCGAGCAGCAGCAGCGCCGTGCCGATCGCGAAGCCGGCGGTGAAGCGTCCGCCGCGCGCGCCGACGACGAAGAGCGCCAGCGCGACGTTGCCCATCACCAGCACCGCGCCGACGCCCTGGGCGCCGAGCCAGGCCGCGAGCGGCAGCGCACCGGGCAGATCGGTCCAGGCGTAGGCGGCGAGATTCCACGGAAAACCGCCGAGCACGAACTCGCGCATCCAGGCGACCAGCGTCCAGGCGGCGGCGATGCCGGCGATCAGGCGCAGCTGGTCCTGCGCGCGCGGGGGCGGCGGCGCGGCCGTCGCGCTGGCGCGATCGGGGCGCGACCAGACGTGGGCCGCGAGCCACGCCGCCAGCGCGTCGTAGAGGCCGAGATAGAGGCTGGCGAGCAGCACGGCGACGACGCCCATCGCGTCCGTCGCGGGCCCCGGCGGCATGCCGCTGAACCGGCTGACGGTCGGCGCGATCCAGACCACCGAGGCGAGCCAGAACGCCGTGCCGTGGAGCCAGCCGAAGAGCGCGGCCCGCCGCGGCCGATGGCGGGTGAGCAGCACGAACGGCACCAGTGCGACGAAGCCGAGCGCCGGTCGCGGCGTGACGCCGAAGCACAGGCTCCAGAGCAGGCCGCCGAAGACGGCGAGGGCGAGGATGGGCACGGTGGACGCGACGAGGGGGTGGACGCGCGGCGCGGTCGGCGGACGGCCGAGCGCCGGATGCGCGTCAGTTGTCGGCGGTGGTCACCCAGGTGTCGAGCTTCTGCTTGTCGTTGATCGTGCGCGCGACCCGCTCGGCGGCGTTGCGGGTGTCGAACGGTCCGATGCGCACGCGGTAGGTGGTGGCGCCGCCGACCTGGGTCGGCGAGAGATAGGCGCGATGACCGCCGTCGCGCAACCGCTGTGTGACCGCGTTGGCCTGCGTTTCGTCGGGCGACGAGAACACCTGGATGATGAACAGGCTCGCCGACGGCGGCGGGGGCGTCACCGCCCGACTCGGCGCGGCCGCGGCCGGGCGCGGCGCGGGCGTTACTGGCGCGGGCGCGGGCTGCGCCGCGGCGGGCTGGGGTGCGGCCGGCTGGGG
>JBCCOR010000089.1:0-11279 GCA_039025295.1 Acidobacteriota bacterium | reverse complement strand
GGCGGAGGTGCCGAGCCTGCGGCGGAGGTGCCGAGCCTGCGGCGGAGGTGCCGTGCCTGCCTGAGCAAGCGTCGAGACACGGATCGCTTTGAGGGGACAGGTAGTCTGCTCGAGCTGCCCACGATTCCAACGAGTACCAGCAAGTTTCGGTGCACAGAGATGCGGTGCTGTGTGTCGCTTCGAAACACGTTTGCCCCCAATCTGCCCCCAAATCTCAGATCTGGATTCCCAGGGGGATCGCGAGGCGTCAGCCTAAATTGTTTAACTTGAGTGCTTTAGGAGTGGTACCGATGCCCCGGCTTGAACGGGGGACCTCCTGATCCACAATCAGGCGCTCTAACCAAACTGAGCTACATCGGCACGGGACCGGCGGGCCGGCGGCGGGCGTGGGGACGCGGCTGCGGCGGGCCGGGCGCAGAAGCTTAAAACGCGACCGAAGGGTTTGTCAAAACCGCCGCAACCACCCGCGTGCTACGATCGAAGATCATCGCAGCAGCCCAGCACCCGCGCGCCCCAACGCGTTGAAACCTGGACACTTGCAGTCTGATATCCGCCCCCACCTGCCCACACGCGGCGTTCCCCACGACGCCGATCGACGCTTCGGAGACGACACCCCATCATGAGCGACGCGCGCGAAGTTCTCGAACTCGACGTGGTCTTCGTCGGCGCCGGACCGGCCTCTCTCGCCGGCGCCTATCACCTCGGCAAGCTGGTCGAACAACACAATGAGACCGCCGATGAGCCGCTCGAACCGATGATCGCGATCCTCGAGAAGGGCGCGGAGATCGGCGCGCACGCGCTCTCAGGCGCGGTTGTCGACCCGCGCGCGCTTCAGGAACTCATGCCGGATGACTGGCAGGACGCGCCCTTCGAGTCGATTGTCACCGAAGAACAGTTCTTCTGGATGACCGAGAACCGCGCGCTCTCGCTGCCCGTGCCGCCGCCGCTCAAGAACAAGGGCAAGTACGTCGCCTCGCTCGGCAAGCTGTGTAAGTGGCTCGCGCCCAAGATCGAGGAGCTGGGCATCGACGTGCTGTGCGAGTTCCCCGCAGCGCACGCCCTGGTCGAGGACGGCGACGACGGACCGCGCGTCTACGGCGTGCGCACCGGCGATCGCGGGCTCGATCACGACGGCAAGCCGAAGTCGAATCACGAGCCGGGCGTCGACATCCACGCCCAGGTCGTCGTGCTCGGCGAAGGACCGCGCGGCACGCTCGCGAAGCAGCTCGAGCCGAAGCTCGGCCTCACCGACGGACGCAATCCGCAGGTTTATGCCATCGGCCTCAAGGAGATTTGGCAGCTGCCCGAGGGGCGCATCCAGCCCGGCTACGTCGCGCACAGCGCCGGCTGGCCGCTCGACAGCCGCACGTTTGGCGGCGGCTTCATCTACGGCATGGAAGACAATCTCGCGATCGTCGGCCTGGTGGTCGGACTCGACTACGAGAATCCGCTGCTCGATCCGCACGGGCTCTTCCAGAAGATGAAGACCAATCCGCATCTGCGCGAGCTGCTCGACGGCGGCACGATGCAGTACTACGGTGCCAAGGCGATTCCGGAGGGCGGCTGGTGGGCGATGCCGCAGTCGCACGCGCCGGGCGTGCTGCTCACCGGCGACACCGCCGGCGTGATCAACGGCCAGAAGCTCAAGGGCATTCATCTCGGCATGAAGAGCGGCATGCTCGCCGCCGAGACGATCTTCGAGGGCCTCAAGAAGAACGACCTCGGCCCGGCGCAGCTCGCGACCTACCAGCACCGCATCGAGAACAGCTGGGTCAAAGAGGAGCTGTGGCCGGCGCGCAACTTCCACCAGGCGTTCGAGAAGGGCAACCTCGCCGGCTTCCTGCAGGCCGGCCTCGGCATGGTCACCGGCGGACGCGGCTGGGGCATCCACAACCGCCTGCACAACGAGCCGGGCCACGCCCGCATGCACAAGCTCACCAACGGACGCAGCTACGCGCCCACCGAGGTCGCGTTCGACGGCGAGCTGACCTTCGACAAGCTGCAGAACGTTTACAACTCAGGCGCCAGCCACGAGGAGGATCAGCCGGTGCATCTGCTGGTCGCCGACACCGAGCTGTGCGTGACGCAGTGCGCCGAGGAGTTCGACAACCCGTGCGTGCGCTTCTGCCCGGCCGCGGTCTACGAGATCGTCGACGAGCCGAGCCACGCCACCGGCAAGCGCCTGCAAATCAACGCCAGCAACTGCGTGCACTGCAAGACCTGCGACATTATGGATCCGTACGAAGTCATCACCTGGGTGCCGCCCGAGGGCGGCGGCGGACCGAACTACGGCAAGATGTAGCGCGCCGGGGGCGAACGCCCGGCGGGCGTCAGGCGTCCGACGCCGACGGCAGGCTGCCTTCGGGCAGGCTGTCGGCGGCGAGCGCCTCGTCGATCAGCATGATCGGGATGTCGGAGACGATCGGGTAGACGAGCGCCGCCTCGGGGCTGTAGAGCGCCTGGACGACCTCGGGCTCCTCGTCGCGGAAGTGCTCGCGATAGCGGTCGACGAGTGGGCCGCGCAGGGCCTCGGGCAGGTCGAAGAGGGTCAGCGGGCCCTGGCTCTTGGGGCAGATCAGGATCTCGAGCAGTTCGGGGTCGACGGCCATGGTCTCGCAGCCTCCGTGGACGCTCAGCGTCCGAAGCTCCAGGTCAGCACCAGCGATTCGCTGCCCGGATTGCGGTCGTAGATGCGCGCGTTCGACAGATGGTACAGCGTCAGGCCAAGGCGATGGCCGTTGGCGAAGCGCGCGGCGATCTCGATGCCGGAACGGAATTCGATCGGACCGCCGAGGTCTTTGCCCTCGTCGCCCTCGTCGTAGAGCGAGACGGCGAAGCTGGGCGTGACCACCCAGTGTTCGCTCAGTTCCCAGTCGTAGCGGAAGCCGGCGTAGATCCAGCGGTTGTCGTCGGTGCCGACGGTGGCGCCGATCACCGGCTTGAGGTCGATCCAGCCGAAGACTTTGCGCGGCTTGAAGCGGTACTCGAGGCCGAATTCTTCGCTGGTCTCGTCTTCGAGGACGTCGAAGATGCCGCCGTAGATCGCGAGACCGCGCCAGGCGCTGTCGCGGGAGGCAGCATCGCCGCCGTCGTCGTCGGCAGCCACAGACGGCGCGAGCAGGGCGAAGAGGAGCAGGCTGAGGACGGCGAATCGCGTCATGGGACTCTCGCGGGCGCGGATGAAGGCGGACGATGCGCGTCGACGCGCATCGGGCGGGGACGCCGCACAGCATAGTGTTCGCCCCGGGCGGGTGCAAGGCGGTAGGATCGGCTGCCCGCCCGCCACGAAGCCGCCAGGAGGACCCATGCCGCAGGATCAGCCACAGTCCGAAACCGCCCGACCGCCGGTCTCGGTGGTGGTGACGACGTTCAACGAAGAAGCGAACATCGAGGCCTGCCTGCGCTCGCTGCTGTGGGCCGACGAGATTCTCGTGGTCGATTCGTTCTCGACCGATCGCACGCCCGAGATCGTCCAGCAGATCGCCGAGGAGCACGCCGCGCTGCGCTTCGTCCAGCGCACGTATTTCGGCTCGGCGGCGCAGAAGAACTGGGCGATGGACGAGACCCAGCACGAGTGGATTCTGATCTTCGACGCCGACGAGCGCTGCACCGAGCCGCTGCGCCGCGAGCTCGAGGCGCTGCTCGCGCAGGGGCCGGAATACAACGCCTACACGATCCACCGGCGGGTGTTTTTCCTCGGCAAGGTGATCCGCTTTTCGGGCTGGCAGAACGATCAGGTCGTGCGCCTCGTGCGCCGCGACACCGCGCGCTATCCCAACCGCCGCGTCCACGCCGACATGATCACCAAGGGGCCGGCGCCGCGGCTGAAGTCGTCGATGGACCATCACATGGTCAACGACTTTCATCTCTACGTGCTGCGGATCGTCAAGTACAGCCGCTGGGGCGCGGCGCAGGGCTGGAAGGAAGGCAAGCATCCGGGCGTGCTCGAGGTACTCGGCCGGCCGGTGTGGCGCTTCTTCCGCACCTACGGCTATCAGTTCGGCGTCCTCGACGGCATGCGCGGACTCGTCTTCTGCCTGCTGCAGGCCTACGGCTCGCACCTGAAGTGGGCGATCCTGTGGAGCTGGCGGGTCAACGAGCGGCGCGGCATCCAGCCCGATCTGCCGGTCTTCGACGAGAACGAGGAGACCTGGCAGGGCCTCGAAGAGCTCGCCCAGGAGTAGTTCGCGCGGGCAAGGCTCGCGATCAGTCGTCGTCGAGCGGCATCAGGATGCGCGTGATCGACGTCGTCTTGCCGGTCGTCTCGTCGACCTCGAGCAGCGTGCCGGCCATGCGGATGTCGCGCTTGGCGACCTCGAAGGGCACGTTGGTCTGCAGATGGAAGCGCTCGAGCACCTTGTCGGCGCGGAAGCCGATCACCGATTCGTAGGGCCCGGTCATGCCGGCGTCGGTCTGGAGCGCCGTGCCGCCCGGCAGGATGCGCTCGTCGGCGGTCGGCACGTGGGTGTGCGTGCCCAGGACGGCGCTGACGCGGCCGTCGAGATGGAAGGCCATCGCCTGCTTCTCGCTCGTCGCCTCGGCGTGGAAGTCGACCAGGATCACCTTGGCGCGGTCGCCGACGCGTTCGAGCAGCTGATCGGCGACCGCGAAGGGCGATTCGAGGTTCTTCATGAACACCCGCCCCTCGAGGTTGATCACCGCCACCGGCACGCCCGCCGCGGTCTCGCCGATCCACAGGCCGTGGCCGGGATTGCCATCGGGGTAGTTGGCCGGGCGCAGCAAGCGCGGATCGCGCTCGAGCACGGGCAGCAGATCTTTCTTGTCCCACACGTGGTTGCCGGTGGAGTAGCAGTCGATCGGCAGCGACTCGAATTCCTGCAGGATGGCCGGCGTGACGCCGAAGCCGCCGGCGGCGTTCTCGACGTTGACCACGGTCAGGTCGACGCGCTCGTGGTCGACCACGCGCGGCAGGAGGCGCAGCAGCGCGCGGCGGCCGGGACGACCGACGACGTCGCCGACGAAGAGCATCTTCATCGCGCGTACTCCACCGAGCGGGTCTCGCGGATCACGGTCACGCGGATCTCGCCCGGGTAGGTGAGCTCGGCCTCGATGCGCTTGGCGATGTCGCGCGACAGCCACAGCGAGGCCTCGTCGGTGACCTTCTTGGCGTCGACGATCACCCGCACCTCGCGGCCGGCCTGGATCGCGAAGCTCTTCTGCACGCCCTTGAAGTCGTTGGCCAGCTCCTCGAGCTTCTCGAGCCGCTTGATGTAGCTCTCGAGCACCTCGCGGCGCGCGCCGGGCCGGGCGGCCGACAGCGCGTCGGCGGCGGTGACCAGCACCGCCTCAGGGGTCTCGGGGTCGAAGTCGCCGTGGTGACAGGCCATCGCGTGGACCACGGTCTCGTCCTCGCCGTATTTGCGCAGCAGGTCGATGCCGATATGCAGATGGCTGCCGTCCATCTCGCGGTCGACCGCCTTGCCGATGTCGTGGAGGAGGCCGGCGCGCTTGGCGACGTGGACGTCGATGCGCAGCTCGGCGGCCATCGTGGCGGCGAGGTAGGCGACCTCCTTGCTGTGCTTGAGCACGTTCTGGCCGTAGGAGGTGCGGTAGCGCAGGCGGCCGAGCAGCTTGATCAGCTCGGGATGGATGTCGGCCAGGTTGAGCTCCAGGACGGCCGCCTCGCCCTCCTGCAGCACCCGGCTCTCGAACTCCGCCTTGACCTTCTCGACCACCTCTTCGATGCGCGCTGGATGGATGCGGCCGTCGGCGATCAGGCGCTCGAGGGCGACGCGCGCGATCTCGCGGCGGAAGGGATCGAAGCCCGAGAGGATCACCGCCTCGGGCGTGTCGTCGACGATCAGATCGACGCCGGTGGCGGTTTCGAGGGCGCGGATGTTGCGACCCTCGCGGCCGATGATGCGGCCCTTCATCTCGTCGTTGGGCAGCAGCACCACCGACACTGTGGTCTCGGCGACGAAGTCGGAGGCCGAGCGCTGGATGGCGTTGGCGATGATCCGCTGGGCGTGCTTCGTGGCCTGCTCGCGCGCTTCGTCCTCGATGCGCTTGACCAGGTGGGCGGCCTCGTTGCGTGCCTCGCTCTCCATCACCCGCACCAGCTCCTCGCGCGCCTGCTGGGCAGTGAGGCCGGCGATCTGCTCGAGGCGCTTGCGCTGCTCTTGCAGCAGACGGTCGGTTTCGTCGCGCTCGCCGACGAGGGCTTTCTCCTGCGCGGTCAGCTCGCGCTCGCGCCCCGTGGCGTCCTTCTCGCGGCCGGCGACCTCGTCGAGGCGCTTGTCGAGGGTGTCCTCTTTCTGCGTCAGCCGACGCTCCTGGACCTCGAGCTCGTCACGGCGTTTGCGCGACGCCTTTTCGAACTCGTTGCGCGCCTGGAGGAGCTTCTCCTTCGCCGCCAGCTCGGCTTCGCGGACGTGGTTGTCGGCCTCGCGCTGCCCCTCGGCGCGGATGCGTTCACTCGCGCCTTCGGCGTCTTCCGTGATGCGCGCGGCGCCGCGGCGCAGCACGTAGACGTAGAGCTGAAGGCCAACGCCTGCGCTCAGCAGCAGGACGGCGGCGATGATCAGTGATTGATTCACTTCGGTCCCCGAACGCGCAGGCGGTTCGGAGCGGGTGGCGATCGGTCCGGGACGGCGGATCGGCGATGCGAAATGAGGCATCCCCCGTAAGGCTGCCGGCTTGGGAGCCCAGGTGGTTAGAACCGGGTTCCAACCAGGTGGGTGCCCTCCCTTCGAACCGTCAGCGTCCTCGTTCGAGCGAGGCTGGCACGGGTTCGGAGGATTCGGACTCCCGTCTATCAAATGTTGGTTCTAGCGTACTGAGGGTCCCAGTCTGCGAACCTTACGGGGGAGTGCACACATCGTTCGAATCGATCACGGCCCACCGGCGTGCGGTCGGTGGACTGCGTAGGGTATTTCGTAGCGCGCGTCGATGTTGGATGGGGTCACGGGTCGAGCACCTGTGCCAGGGTATCCGTCAGCGACGTCACGTCGTCCATGATCTCCGCCCGCTCTGCGTCCTGTTGCGTCGCGCATTGATGAAGCTCATCGGCCAGATTGAGGGCTGTCAGGATGGCGATCCGTCCGCTGTCGACGGTGCGTGTCCGCTCGCCGATGTCGCGCATGCGCTGGTCGACGACCGACGCCAGATGGTGCAGATGATCGCGATCGTGCTCACCGCGCACCTGATACACCTGGCCGAAGATCTCGACGTCGACGCTGGTGGTTGCTTTCGTGTTCATGCGTCCGGATCGTCGTCCATGGCCCGTGGCCGATATGCAAAGCATGGCATACCAGAGGGTTACAACGGTCGCCCACTATAGCATAGGAGCCTGATCGCTCGATAGGCGCGGTCCGGGACCCGAGGTCCGGGACCCGCGGTCCGGGACCCGCGGTCTGGGACCCACGGTCCGGGACCCGCGGTCGCTCAGTCGATCTGGTTGTGCAGATTGCGCAGGCGCGTGACCAGCGCGTCGGCCTGCGCGCGCGCGCGGTCGCGCTCGGCGTCCCAGGCGGCGCGGCGGCGGTCGCTGTCCTTGAGCGCCTCGTCGAGCTTGCGCTCGAGCGTCTTGATCTGCTCGCCGAGCTTGCGCTCGGTCGCCTTGGCCTGCTCGCCGAGCTTGCGCTCGGTCGCCTTGGCCTGCTTGGCGTGCTTGGCGTTGTCGTCGCGGGTGGCGGCGAGCGCGGCATGCTGCGCGCGCAGCGTCTCGAGGGCCTCGGCGACCTCGCTGCGCGCGGCTTCGGCCTCGTCGCGCTCGGCGCGCAGCGCGTGGGCCGCCTCGCGCACCGCCGCCGCCTCGGCGAGCTCGGTTTCGGCTTCGGCGATGCGCGTCTCGGCGTCGGCGAGATCGGCCAGCTGGCGCTCGAGATCGTTGACGTGTGCGCGCAGCCGGGCGTTGTCTTCGCGCAGCTGGACGATCAGCGCCACCGCGGCGTGGACGCGCTCTTCGAGGGTTTTGAACCAGGCGACCGCCATCGCGTTCCTCAGGCGCCGAAGCGCTCCGTGAGCGCGCGCGCCAGCGCCTGGTGGCGGTCGTTGACCTCGTCCTGCGTCAGCGAGCGGGCGTCGGATTGGAAGTGGAAGCTGATCGTCGTGTTGACCGTGCCCGCCGTCACGCCCTTGCCGGTGTAGCGGTCCTTGAGGCGCGCGGTGCGCAGGTCGTCGACCCGGGCGTCGTCGATGGCGGCGGCGATCGTCGTCCAGGCGACGTCGCGCGGATGGTTGAGGGTGGTGTCGACCGTGATGCCCGGCTGGCGCGGCGGCACGGTGACGCCCAGCCGCGCGTCGGTCTCGGGCAGCAGGGCGGCGACGCGCAGCTCGGCGACGGCGAGATCGAGTCCGGTCTGCGAGCGCGCGCCGGCGCCGGCGTCGGCGAGCAGGCCGATCACGCCCACGGCCGGTGCGTCGTTGGCCCGGTTCGCCCGGTGCAGGGTGGCGGCCGCGCCGGCGCGCAGGCCGTGCGTGCCGTAGCCGGCGACGACCGCGTCGGCGTCGGCCGGCCGCGCGACGAGCGCCACGCCGCAGCGCGCGGCCAGGCTCTCGACGATGCCCTTGAGGTCGAAGACGTCGAACGTGCGGCCGCCTTCCCAGGGCGTGCCGGCGCGTCCGCCGAGCACCAGCGCGACGGTTTCGAGCTCGGCGACGCCGTCGAGATCGCTCTCGCGCAGCGCGTCGGGCACCGGCGCGTCGCGATCGTCGCCGAAGGCGTGGCCGATCTCGAACAGGCGCACCGCGTCGGCGCCGCGGCGCAGGTTGTAGTGCGCACTCTCGACCAGGTTGGCCAGGAGCCCGCGTCGCAGCACGGCGTAGCGCTCCGACAGCGGATTGCGCAGCGCGATCGGCTGTTGCGCGCCGAGCGGCGACGGGAACGCGGCGTCGCGGGCGCGGTCGAGGAAGGCGAAGTTGATCGCCTCGGCCAGGCCGCAGGCGGCGAGATGGTCCTGAATGCGGCGGCGCAGCGCGATGCGCGGGGCGACCGGCGCGTCGACGTCGCCGATCGCGGGCAGGGTGCTCGGGATCGCGTCGAGGCCGATGATTCGCAGCACCTCCTCGTAGACGTCGGCGGGATACGGATCGACGAAGTCGGGCTGGCGCCAGCTCGGCGGCGTGACGCGGTAGCGTCGGCCGTCGGCGGCAGCGGCATCGCGCTCTACGGCGAAGCCGAGGCCGGTGAGGATGCGCACGGCCTCCTCGGTGTCGATCGCGATGCCGGCGAAGGCCGCGAGCGCGTCGAGGTCGATCTCGATCGGCGGCGGCGGATCGAGCGATACGCGCGCCTCGAGCGTGCCGGTCAGGAGCGTGCCGCCGGCGACGTCGACGAGCATCGCCGCCGCCCGGCGCGCGGCCCACAGGCAGGCCTCGGGGTCGGTGCCGCGCTCGAAGCGATGGCTGGCGTCGGTGTGCATGCCGAGCGTCTTGGCGCCGCGGCGGACGGTCGCGGGGTCGAAGTGCGCGCTTTCGAGCAGCACGTCGACCGTTGCTTCGGTGACCTCGCTGTCGGCGCCGCCCATGATGCCGGCGAGCGCGATCGGCTGCGCGGCGTCGGCGATCACCAGCATCGACGGATCGAGCGTGCGTTCGACGCCGTCGAGGGTGGTCAGGGTCTCGCCCTCGGCGGCCGGACGCACGCGCACCTGCGCGCCTTCGAGCCGCTTGAGATCGAAGGCGTGCAGCGGCTGGCCGGTTTCCCACAGCACGTAGTTGGTGACGTCGACGACGTTGTTGATGCTGCGCACGCCGATCGTCTCGAGTCGTCGGCGCAGCCCGTCGGGGCTCGGGCCGACGGTGACGCCGCGGATCACCAGCGCGACGTAGCGCGGGCAGCGGGCGAGGTCTTCGACCACCAGCTTGGCGGCGCCGGCGGCGGTCTGACCCTCGGTGGTGTCGTCGTCGGCCGCCGACGGCTCGCCGACCGGCGGCGGGCGCAGCGGCGTGTCGCGCAGCACGGCGATCTCGCGCGCCAGGCCGAGATGGTTCATCGCGTCGGGCCGGTTGGTGGTGATCTCGAGATCGAGCACCGCGTCGGCGGGCGCGTCGCCGTCGGCCGGCACGTCTTCGAAGCCCTCGATCGCCAGACCGGCGTCGGTCAGCTGCGTGGCGAGAACGTGGGCGCCGTCGTCCTCGGCGGACGGATCGGGCAGATCGACGTAGTCGGCGAGCCAGCGGTAGGAAAAACGCATCGGTCGCGGCCTCCGTCAGTCCTGGACCTGGCGCAGCAGGCGCTCGTCGTTGTCGAAGAGCATGCGGATGTTGGGAATGTCGTAGCGGATCATCGCCACGCGGTCGAGGCCGAGGCCGAAGGCGAAGCCGCTGTAGACCGCCGGGTCGATGCCGCAGGCGTCGAGCACGCGCGGATCGACCATGCCGCAGCCGAGGATCTCGATCCAGCCGGTGCCGGAGCAGACCGGGCAGGGCATCTCACTGCCGTCGGCGGCGGTGACGGTGCCGCTGCCGCCGCAGAACGGGCAGGTGATGTCGACCTCGGCCGAGGGCTCGGTGAAGGGGAAGAAGCTGGGCCGCAGGCGGATCTGGGTGTCGGGCGTGAACAGCGCCTGCAGAAACGCCTCGAGTGTGCCCTTGAGATCGCCGACGGTCAGGCCCTCGGCGATCGCCAGGCACTCGACCTGGTGGAACATCGGCGAGTGGCGCAGGTCGTTGTCGTTGCGGTAGACCCGGCCCGGGCAGATGACGCGGATCGGCAGCTGACCGCCGTTGCGCGCCAGCATCGTGCGCACCTGCACCGGCGAGGTGTGGGTGCGCAGCAGCAGGCCGCGCGCGCCGTAGTCGCCGTCGAGGAAGAAGGTGTCCTGGTCGTCGCGCGCCGGATGATCGGCCGGGATGTTGAGCTTTTCGAAGTTGCGCACGTCGTCCTCGACCTCGGGGCCTTCGGCGACGCTGTAGCCGAGGCTGGCGAAGATCGATTCGATCGTGCGGGTGACGCGGGTCACCGGATGCAGGCCGCCGAGCGCGGGCGGACGACCGGGCAGGGTCAGGTCGATGCGCGCTTCGGCGGCGCGCGCCGCCGAAGCGCGGGACTCGAACGCCTCGGTCAGCTCGGCCAGGCGCGCGTCGACGGTCTGCTTGAGCGCGTTGACCGCCTGGCCGTAGGCGCGGCGGGCGTCGGCGGGCACCGACTTCATCTGGCCCATCAGGTCTTTGATGCGGCCCTTCTTGCGGCCGAGCCAGCTGACCCGAAGCGCGTCGAGGCCGGCGCGGTCGGTGACCGCGTCGGCCTCGGCGAGAAAACGTGCACGATCGACGGCGAGCCGATCGTCGTCGGCGCCGGCGTTCGACGCGCTGGC
>JBCCOR010000088.1:0-11360 GCA_039025295.1 Acidobacteriota bacterium | reverse complement strand
GGGCGTCGTCGAGGGCGATGTCGCCGGCGGCGGCGCGGGCGATGGCGGCGTCGAGCAGCGACACCATGCCTTCCTCGCGCGCCATGTCGGCCAGGCGGTAGGTGGGCAGGCGCTGGGTGACCGCCTCGCGCAGGCGCGAGGTCACCACGAGCAGTTCGAAGACCGACGTGCGGCCGCGGAAGCCGGTGTGGTTGCAGCTGTCGCAGCCGCGGCTGTGCTGGAAGCGCAGGCTGGCGACGTCGTCGAGGCCGCGCGTGCGCAGCTGCTCGACGACCGCGGCCGGCGCCGGCTCGCCGGCGGTGCGGCAGTCGGGGCACAGCCGGCGCACGAGCCGCTGCGACAGGCACGCCTGCACGGCCGAGGCGACCAGGAACGGCTCGCCGCCCATGTCGATCAGGCGGTTGAACACGCCCGAGGTCGACTCGGCGTGCAGCGTGGTGAGGATCAGATGGCCGGTCATGCCGGCGCGGATCGCGATCTGGGCGGTTTCCGGATCGCGGATCTCACCGACCATCATCACGTTCGGATCCTGGCGCAGCAGGCCGCGCAGACCCTTGGCGAAGTCGAAGCCGGTCTCGGCCTGGACCTGGGTTTGCGACAGGAAGGGCAGCTCGATCTCGACCGGATCCTCGATCGAGGCGATCGAGACGTTGCCGCCGCGGCTGCGGTGGATGTGCTGGAGCGCGGCGTAGATGGTCGTGGTCTTGCCGCTGCCGGTCGGGCCGGTCAGGAGGATCAGGCCCTCGGGGCGTTCGAGCAGGCGCAGCAGCGTGCCCATGAGCGCGTCGGGCATGCCGATCTGGTCGAGCGCGCGGATGCCGGCAGCGGTGTGGGCGAGGCGCATGACGACCTTTTCGCCGTGCTGTGTCGGCAGCAGCGAGACGCGCACGTCGACCGG
The DNA here is from genome assembly GCA_039025295.1 of Acidobacteriota bacterium. Taxonomy (GTDB): domain Bacteria; phylum Acidobacteriota; class Thermoanaerobaculia; order Multivoradales; family J023; genus JBCCOR01. The sequence continues at coordinate 10,462 of JBCCOR010000088.1, read as the reverse complement.
TCCGCTGGCGGTTTCGAGGTTGAAGTGGCCGTCCTGCGGCTGGTCGGCGCGGTAGACGACGAGGCGCGCCATGACCTTGATGCGCCGCGCCAGCGCCTCGTGATGGGCGTGCGGAATGCGCATCACCGGCTGCAGATCGCCGTGGACGCGGAAGCTGATGCGGCTCTCGAGATCGAGCGGCAGCACGTGGATGTCGCTGGCGCCGCGGGTGCTGGCGTCGCGCAGCAGGCGATCGACGAGGATCACCATGTCGCTGTGCTGATAGAGCGGCACGGCCGTGGGCGTCGGCTCGGCCTCGATGCGCAGCTCGGCGCCGGCCGCGCCGGCGTTGCGCACGGCGTGCGGCTCGTGCGGCGTGTGGTCGTCGAGGATGGCCGGGATCGGTCCGGGCGCGTGGCCGCGGCGCTGGGGCACGGTGGTCTCACCGCTCAGCACGTAGTGCGGATCGGGGATCGGCTGGCGATGCGCCCAGTGCTCAACGCCCTGCGCCAGCAGCGTCAAGAAGATGGCGGCGCCGAGCGCGATCCACAGCGCGGGCGCGGCGAGCGCGGCGCGCCCGTGGGCGACGACGGCGTCGAGCATCGCGCCGCTCGAGGTCGGCTCGTGCACCACGACCAACGCCCACGCGCCGGCGAGCGCGATCAGCAGCGCGAGGACGCGCGCGTAGCCGATGAATCGTTCCATGACCTGCGCACTCTAGCACTTGCGCTGTCTTCAGTACGGGCGTGCCCGTGCTGTCCAGCGGCTGTCGATTGTCGTGGTACGCTCGATTTTGATCTGTCGGTACAAGGCTCTGGGCTGCTGCCGGTTGACTCACGTTTGTCTTGATGTGTGTTGATTCTCGATACGTTGTTGATCGATTCTCATTTCACCAAGAGGAAGGTCCGATGTTTGTGAAGAAGTCTGATGTTCCGAATGCGAGGGAAGGATGGGGAGCCCGCACGCTCGTGCGCCTGCTCAGCGCGGTGTGTCTCGCGCTCCTGCTGGGCATGCCCGCCGGTGCCGGAACGGTCGACAAGGCAGACTTTCTGCGCGGCGATGTGTACATCGACGTCATGCGCGGCATCGGTTACGGCATCGCGATCGACGTCCGCGACGGGGATCGGGTGCCCGACGGTGTTTACGACCAGCTCCTGGTCCTCCAGGTCAACGGCCTCGTTCCGGACGAATTTCCCCTGCATCTCGACAGTGCGAGCGTGAGCGTGCACAAAGAGCACGTGCTCATCGCCGACGGCACGGGCCGCCAGATCGTGGGCGTTTTTCTTTCGGGAAAGCTCGGCCCGGCCAAGCAGCGCGAAATCTTGGCGGCCTGGCCGTCGAACCCTGACGCCCAGGGCTGGATCTACACCGGCTTCGGCTTGGCGCGCTATGAAGCCGATGCGCGCGAGAGCGGCTCATTCGGCGGCGCGTGGCGCGCGCCGATGGGCGCCGACTGGCTAACCGGTGAGGCGGGCATGTCGCTCGCGGAAGCGCGCGACTGCCACGCCGGTGGGCCTGGTGCCACGTCGTGCTCACACGGCTGCCATCAGGGCTGCTCGATCACCTGCGGCGCGGGCACCTACGCGTGCTGCCACTGCTCGAATATTCTCGGCAACGCGGGCTTTGCGATCTGCACCTGCGAGCCTACCGACAGCGGCGGCATCGGCGGCGGCGACGGCGCCGGTGGGCGCTGCAGCGATCCCCTGAGCTGCCCCGCCGAGTGCGCCAGCTGCGGCGGTGGCGGCGGGGGCGGCATCGTCTACTGATCGACCGTCCGGAACATCCCCGACTCATCGCCCGCGCGGCGCACGGGGAGGACGATGCGGAAGGTCGAGCCGCGGCCGGGGGCGCTGTCGAGATCGACGCGGCCGCCGAGGGTGCGCGCGACGTGCTTGACGATCGCCAGGCCCAGGCCCGTGCCGCCGACCTCGCGCGAGCGCGCCTTGTCGATCCGGTAGAAGCGCTCGAAAATGCGCTCCTGATGGCGATGCGCGATGCCCGGGCCGTTGTCGCGCACCGTGATCGCGATCTCGCCGATGGGCCGTGGCTTCGTGTCGTCCGCCGCCGCCGACGCGCTGGCCATCGCGTCGGCCATGCTGGGCACGCAGGCCCCGGCCGCCACCCACACCGCGCTGCCGCGCGGCGTGTACTTGATCGCATTGTCGATCAGGTTGGTGACCGCCTGGCGCAGCGCCTCCTCGTCGCTGGTCAGCCACAGCGGCGTTTCGGGCAGGTCGAGATGGATCGCGATCGCCTTCGCCTCCGCCGCCGGCTGCACCATCTGCACCGAGTCGGCCACCGGCAGGCGGGCGTCGATCGTCTCGCGCTCGGCCACCATCTCCTCCGCGTCGAGCCGCGCCAGAACCAGCAAGTCCGAGACCAGATTGCCCATCCGGATCGCCTGGTCGCGCGCGCGCGTCAAGAAGCGCTGCTGCATCGCCGGCGGCACCGCGTCGTCGTCGAGCAGGGTCTCGACGAAGCCGCGGATCGCCGTCACCGGCGTCTTGAGCTCGTGCGAGACGTTGGCGACGAAATCCTGCCGCATGGTCTCCAGCTGGCGCAGCTGGGTGATGTCCTCGAGCACCAGCACCGCGCCGCCGACGCTCGCCGGCAGCGGCGACGCCGTGACGTCGATCACCCGATCCGGACGACCGCGCAGCACGACCTCGCGATGCTGCGCCGCATCGTCGAACATCGTCTCGTGCAGGATCTCCGCCACCGCCGGAATGCGCACGATCTCCCACAGCGGCCGATCGACCACGCTGTCGAAGGTCGCGTGCTCCAGGCGGAGCATGCGCCGCGCGCCGGCGTTCATGTGCACGATGCGCTCGTCGCGGTCGACCGCGACCACGCCTTCGGCCATCGACGCCAGGATCGCGTTGAGCTGGTTGCGGTCCGCCGCCAGGCGTTCGAGCGTTTCCTTCAGCCGCCGGTTCATCGCGTTGAAGGTCATCGCCAGCGTGCCGAACTCGTCCTCGTTGTGGCCCATCTCGCCGGTCAGCGCGCCGCCGCTGCGGCGCAGCGTCATGGCCGCGTCGACTAGGCCCATCAGCGGCCGCGTCATGCGCCGCATCAGATGGACGCCGAGCAGCAGCGCCAGCGCCGTCATCACCAGCGCCCCGCCCCAGGTCATCGTCTGCAGCTGCGCGATGCGCGTGCGGCTCGCGCCCAGATCGCGGCCGGCGCGCACGTAGCCGACCAGCAGGCCGTCGTCGGTGCGCATCGGTCGGGCGACGTAGCGCGTCGGCCGGGGATCGGGGGCGCCGGGCTCCGTGCGCGTGATCGTGCCGTGGCCGACGTCGCGCGCGTCGATCAGCTCGGGCAGCATCTCGCCGACGGCGCGGTCGGCCGCGGCGTCCGCACGCGCCGCGCCGTCGCGCGGATGCGCCGACGCGATCACCGTGCCCGCCGCGTCGTAGACCGTCAGCGACAGCTTGGTGGCGTGGCTGTGATCCGCCAGCCGCAGCCGCAGCATCTCGCGCGCGATCTCGTTGGCGGCGTCGGGCAGGCCCGCGTCCTGGTCGCTCGGCGTGCGCCGCACCGACGCGTTGACGAAGCCGACCGTGTCGCGCAGCAGCAGCGTGGCCTGATCGAGCTGTGCGTCGACCGTCGCGCGCAGATCGGCCGCCAGGCGTGCGCCGGTGACGTTGCTGATCAGGATCGCGCACACGACGATCACGGCCGCATACACGGCGAACAGGCGATGGATGAGCTGGATACGGGGCATGGCTGAGGGCGGCGCGCGCGCAGGGCGCGGCTGCCGCCGGCGACGTCAGGCGTCGCCGATCGTGCGATCGCGGAAGCGGTAGCCGACACCGCGCACCGTTTCGATCAGCGTGCGCTGGTCGGCGAGCTTGCGGCGGATCGCGCGCACGTGCACATCGATGTTGCGGTCGATCACCGCCGCGCCGCCGCCGATCACCCGGCTGACCAGCTGGTCGCGCGTGAACACCCGGCCCGGATGGGTCGCGAGCAGATGCAGCAGCCGGAACTCGGTGGCGGTGAAGGCGGTCGGCATGCCGGCGATCGTCACCTGATGGCGCATCGGATCGATCACCAGCGCGTCGTGCACGATGCGCTCACCGGCGCGGTCGTCTTCCTTCAGCCCGCCGCGCCGCAGGACGGCCCGCACCCGCGCCACCAGCTCTTTCGGGCTGAACGGCTTGACCACGTAGTCGTCGGCGCCGACGCCGAGGCCGAGCACGACGTCGGACTCCTCGGTCTTGGCGGTCACCATGATCACCGGGATGCGGCGGGTGACCGGATCCTGCTTGAGCTTGCGGCAGACCTCGATGCCGTCGAGGCCGGGCAAGAGCAGATCGAGCAGCACGAGATCGGGCGCTTCCTTCACCACCGTGCGCACGCCGTCCTCGCCGTTGTCCGCGGTGATGACGGCAAAGCCCTCGCGCTGCAGGTTGTACTGCACCATCTCGCGGATGTCCGCCTCGTCCTCGACGACGACGATCTTGCGTCGGGTCGTGCTGCTGCTGGTGCTGCTCATCGCGACGCGCTCATGAGAACTGATGGCGGACGACCTCGCCCTCGACCACGAAGATCACGTCCTCCGCGATGTTGGTTGCGAGGTCGGCGATGCGTTCGAGACAGCGCGACACCGTCACCAGCTGCATGAAATCGCCGATGCGGTCGGGTTCGGCCTGCATGGCTTCGCGCATGATGCCGTAGATCTGCTGATGGCGGCCGTCGACCTCGGCGTCGTCGCGCAGCACCTTGTGCGCCAGCTGGACGTCGAGCTCGATCACCGCGTGCAGGCAGTCGCGAAGCATGGTGCGCACCCAGGCGGTCATCTCCTCGATCTCCTTCGGGATCGTGATCGTCGGCTTGCCGGCCAGGTCGAGGGCGCGCTCGGCGATGTTGCCGGCGAGATCGCCGACCCGCTCGAGATCGTTGTTGACCTTCATGATGGTGACCACCACGCGCAGATCGGTGGCCACCGGCTGATGCAGGGCGAGGTTCTTGAGGCAGTCTTCTTCGAGCTGGACCTCGCGCGCGTCGATCTGCTTGTCGCCGGCGATGACCTCGCGGGCGAGCTCGGCGCGGCGGTCGATCAGGGCGAGGATCGCCTTGTTGGTGGCGTCCTCGACCAGCGCGCCGATGTTGGTCAGTTCGCGGTTCAGTCGCTCCAGGTCACGGTGCAGATGTCGGGGCATGATGGATGGCAGCGCCTCGGAGATGGCGGGGTGGGTCGTGCGGTGGCGGCGGTCGCCCCGGCGAGGGACGCCGCAGCGGTGCGCCGTTGGCAGGCCGATGCCCGCGAAGAATGATGCCGCGCGTGACGAAAGATGCATGCATGCTATCGGATCGCACGGTGTGCCCGAGTGGGCACCGCATTTCTCGCTTCGCTGTGTGAAGACGTGGCAAAGGCGATGTGAAAATGGGCCGTCCTGCGCCCGTGCTACAGTGCGAAACACTGTGGCCAACATCTGCTCGGTTCTGACGCACGCGGCGCGCAGTGCGGGTTCGGTCCACGATCGATTGACGTGGCCGGCGCAGGGCACGTGGACGTACAAAGCCTACTGTCAGCTGCCGCCCGACGGCTGGCGCTACGAGGTGATCCGCGGTCGGCTGCACATCGCGCCGCCGCTCGACGCCCACCGCATGGTCCTGGCGCGGCGCGCGGTCGACCGGCTGACGGCGGTGCTCGGCGCGCAGGCCGCCGCCCGCCTGTTCATCGAGCCGACCGACTGGCGCCTGCCCGACGATCTCGGCGCGCCGGTGCGTCCCGACGTGCTGCTGCTCGCCCGCGACGACAAGAACGCGGTGCGCACGCACTGGATCGAAGCGCGGCGTCCGCCGCTGGTGCTCGACGTGCTGCCGGCGGCGAACTGGCGCGCCAGCCGCACCGACCGCGCGTCGCTCTACGCCCGGGTCGGCGTCGGCGAGTACTGGGTGATCGATCCCGACCATCAGTCGGTGACGGTGCACGCCAGCAGCGACGCCCACCATCGCGGCGCCTACGACCTGCGCGGGCCGTACTACGCGACGCCGGGCGTCTCGGCGCCGATCGTCGCCAGCCGGCAGATCGAAGGCTTCGCCCTGCCGCTGCGCGAGCTCTTCGCGCCCACCGAGCCCGATCGCCAGCGGACCGCCGAGCCGAGCCGGGTGGCCGCGGCGGCGCTGCCCGGCGTGACCGCGTCCGCGTCGGCCGTCGACGACGACGCCCTCGAGCCGATCGCCGAGTCGATTCCGCCGGCGCCGTGGCAGCTCTGAGCGGTCGCCCGCGCGCGGCGCCTATAGAATCGTCGTCCCCAGGCGTCGCGCTCCGCCGCGACGTCATCTCCCATCGATTGCGCGTTTCCGCGCCTGAACGAGGATGTCCGCTTTGGCCGTGCTGAGCTGTGATCTCGCCCATGATGAAACCTACGCCGCGCGCGTCAGCGCCTGGCACGATCGCCTCGCCGATCTCACCCAGGAAGCCGACCAGCTGCGCCAGGGCGGCGGTCCGCGCGCGCAAACCAAGCAGAAGAAGCGCGGCAAGCTGCTCGCGCGCGAGCGCGTCGAGGCGCTCTGCGATCCCGACACCGACTTTCTCGAGCTCGGCCTGTGGGCCGGCCACGGCCTCTACGCCGAGCACGGCGGCGCGCCTGCCGGCGGCGTGGTCACGGGCGTCGGCGTCGTCCACGGACGCGAGGTGCTGATCGTCGCCAACGACGCCACCGTCAAGGCCGGCGCGTGGTTCCCGATCACCTGCAAGAAGATCCTGCGCGCGCAGCAGATCGCGCAGGAAAACCGCCTGCCGCTGATCTATCTGGTCGACTCGGCGGGCGTCTATCTGCCGCTGCAGGAAGAGATCTTCCCCGACGAGGAGCATTTCGGGCGCGTCTTCTACAACAACGCGCGGCTCTCGGCCGAGGGCATCCTGCAGATCGCGGCGGTGCTCGGCTCGTGCGTCGCCGGCGGCGCCTATCTGCCGATCATGAGCGACGAGTCGCACATCGTCGAGGGCGCCTCGATCTTCCTCGCCGGTCCGCATCTGGTGCGCGCCGCGATCGGCGAGCAGATCGCCGCTGACGCGCTCGGCGGCGCCGAGATCCAGGCCGACGTCTCGGGCGTCGTCGACCATCGTCATCCCGACGAGGCGACCTGCCTGGCGACCATCCGCAGCCATTTCGCCCAGCTCGCCGAGGCGCCGCGCGCGCCCTTCCGGCGCATCGAGCCGCGTCCGCCCGCGTGCGACGTCGACGAGCTCCTCGGCCTGATCGCCCCCGACCGCAGCGCCACCTACGACGTGCGCGATCTGCTCGCGCATCTGCTCGACGGCAGCGAGTTCGACGAGTTCAAGGAAACCTACGGCCGCGCGATCGTGTGCGGCACCGGCTACATCGACGGCTGGGCGGTCGGCGTGGTCGCCAACCAGCGCACCATCGTCCAGCGGCGCACTGGCCTCGAGGCGCGCGACAAGGAGCTGCAGATGGGCGGCGTCGTCTACAGCGACGCGGCCGACAAGGGCGCGCGCTTCGTCCAGCTGTGCAACCAGAAGGGCATTCCGCTGCTGTTCTTGCAGGACGTCACCGGCTTCATGGTCGGCAGCCGGGCCGAGCGCGGCGGCATCATCAAAGACGGCGCGAAGATGGTCAACGCAGTCGCCAACAGCGTCGTGCCGAAGATCACGGTCTTCACCGGCAACAGCTACGGCGCCGGCAACTACGCGATGTGCGGCAAGGCCTACGGCGCGCGCTTCCTCTACGCCTGGCCGTCGGCGGCGATCGCGGTCATGGGCGGCGCGCAGGCGAGCAAGACGCTCCTCGGGATCCAGCTCAAGAACCGCGGCGACGACGTCACGGCCGAGGAGCGCGAAGCGCTGCTGGCCAAGATCCAGGCGCGCTACGACCGCACCGCCGATCCGCGCTTCGCGGCCGCGCGCCTGTGGGTCGACGACATCATCGACCCGCGCGACACCCGCCGCATCGTCTCGCGCTCGCTCGCCGCGACCGCGTGGAACCCCGAGCTACCGCCCTTCCGCACGGGCGTGCTGCAGACGTGACGGCCGAGGCTGCCATCGACGGCGCAAACCATCTGCTGCTGATCGACGCGAGTCCGTTCATCTTCCGGTCGTTCTTCGCCCTGCCCGAGATGACGTCGCCCGACGGCGCGCCGGTGCACGCGGTCTACGGCTTCGGTCGTTTCCTGCTCGGGTTGGACGGCGCGCTGCCGGCGTCGCACGCCGCGGTTGCGTTCGACGGCAGCCTGACGACGAGCTTCCGCAACGATCTCTTCCCTGCGTACAAGGCGCAGCGCGAGCTGCCGCCGGCCGATCTCGAGGCCCAGCTCGACGCCTGCTTCCAGCTCGCCGAGGCATTGGGCTTCGTCGCCCTGATCGACGATCGCTACGAGGCCGACGACCTGCTCGCGACGATCCACGAGCGTCTGCGCGCGTGGTCGCCGCCGGGCGACGATGCGCTGCGCCAGACCGTCGTCACGACCGACAAGGACTTGGCGCAGCTGGTCGATGGGCGCACGACGTGGCGCGATCCGAAGAAAGACGCCGGCCTCGACGTCGACGGCGTGATCGAAGCGTTCGGCGTGCGCCCGTCGCAGATCGCCGATTATTTGGCGCTGGTCGGCGACCGGGTCGACAACATCCCGGGCGTCCCGGGCATCGGCGCCAAGACCGCGGCGGCGCTGCTCGGCGCCTACGACGATCTCGAGGCGCTCCTCGCCAATCCCGAGGGCGTGGCGTCGCTGGGCGTGCGCGGCGCGAAGAAATTGCCCGCCAAGCTCGCCGATCACGCCGAGCAAGCACATTTGTCGAAGCAGCTCGCCACCGTCGCCGTCGTCGCGCCGCTCGCCCTCGACGTTCCGGAGGACGACGCCGAGGCGCTCTACGCGTCGCTCGCGCGCCGCGATCCCGACGCCGACGCGCTGCGCGCGCTCACGGGTCGTTTGGGGCTCGAGGGGTTGGCGTCGCGGGCGCTGGGCGATGATGCCTGAGTGCCGCGGCTACCGCATTCGCCTGACGGCCGAGCCGGAGGGCGGCTACACCGTCACGGTGCCGGCCCTGCGCGGCTGCGTGACCTGGGGACGAGATGCGGACGACGCGGTCGAGAAGGCGCGCGAATGCATCGACGGCTTCCACGAAGCGCGTGCACTCAGCGATCGTCTCGAAAGATCCGATTGAGATCGCGCGCGCCGTGAAGGATCCGCAGCACGGTCAGCGGATCGGCCTCAGGATCGTAGAGCACCATGAAGCGCGCGACGGGCCACCATCGAAGCGTGTCGCCTGTGAGCTGTTGCCTGCGGCGGCCCATGCGCGGCGAATAAGCCAGGTGCTCGAACGCGTCGAGAAAGCGCACGAGGACGCGTTCGGCGCGACTGCTACCGTCATGCTCGGCGATGAATCCCAGGATTTCCTCGAGCTCGTCCTCAGCGATTTCGGTCAGGAGGTAGCGGCTCATTCCGACGGGGCGCGCAGTGCCTCGCGCATGCGCGCCAGGGCGCTCGGTCCGTCGACGACGCGGCCCGCCTCGACGTCGGCCATCGCGCGGTCGACGAGGCCGCGCACGTGGGCCCGCGCGCGCTGCTTCACGTCGTCGGGCAATCCGGCGAGTTCCTCGTCGCTCAGGTCTTCGTAGAGCCACTTCTCGACCAGCCGGCGGTGCTCGGCCTCCTCGAGCATGCGCAGGCCGTCGCGCACCACCTCGCTCGCGGTGCGGTACCGGCCGGCGCTGACCTGCGCGCGCACGAATTGTTCCTGGGCTTCCGTCAACGAGACGTTCATCGTTTGCCGCTGTGCCATGTCGCCAGCATGCCACCCATCGAAGCCTGTGGCAATATGTGCCACAGCTCGGCGGCGTCGATGTGGACGCTTCCTACGGCTCGGGCGCGTCCCGATAGAGCGCCGCGATGCGCGCGATGCGCGGACCGAGATGCGGGTCGTCGCGCAGCATGCGGATCACGGCGGCGGTGTAGTCGACCCGCGCCTGCGGCATGAGATGGTATTCGGAGTCGTAGAACGCCTCGACCGGGTACAGGAAGTCCTGCGGCGCGTTGAGGATGGGGATCGTGAGCCGGTCCTGATTGGCCTGGTGGTACGCGTCGAGCGCGTCCCGCCAGTGGGCGTAGATCGGCGCGGGGAAGCTCGGATACATCAGCGCGAGCTGGATATCGTGCTGGCGCGCGTAGCGGGCCAGGCGATTGATCTTGCGGATGCCCGACCAGTGCCGGGTCGGCGGCGCGTACGCGGCCATGGCGAGCAGGCGAAAGCGCGACGGCGCGGCGGGATCGAGGACCCGGTCGCCCCAGTGGTTGAACGGTTCGCTCGGCTTGTAGCTCGCCGTGCTGAGCGCGTCGTCGGGCGGAATCGTCAGCGGCCGGTCGCCGGCGCGCCGCGCCTCGAGCACGCGATCGAGCCGCTCGCGCGTGGTGCGCAGATGCAGCCGCACCTCCTCGATCGGGTCGACGGCAAAAAAACCGGCGGTGCGCGGGTAGCGCCGGACGATGTGGCGCGTCAGCTTGTAGTCGCCGT
>JBCCOR010000087.1:0-11376 GCA_039025295.1 Acidobacteriota bacterium | reverse complement strand
CATCCGCGGTGAAGGCGTCGTGAACGTCAGTTCGATGAACGTGGCCAGTGCCTCCCATGGCTGGCTCAGGGCCATCAGCGCTCGGAACGCGTAGGCCAGCGAGATCCGCGCCTCCTTGTCGTCGAACCGCTGCAGTGCTTGGCCACGCGCACGCGCGCGCCGCGCCATCTCGAGGCGCACGGACCACGGGTCTGTTGTTCGCGCGCGGCGGTCGACGGCGACCTGCGAACCTGGACGCTTGGCAGGATCGACCATCCGGTCGGCGAGATCGCGGTGATACGCCAGGGCCTTCGCATGGTCCGACAGCTGCACCGGCAGCCGCTGCGTAACCTTGTGGGCGGCGCGCAGGGCGCGAACTGCGCGCCGGCCGGCCCCGAGTTCAATGAGGCGGCGGCCCAGCACGTGAAGCGCCGTGGCGAGCATCTCGTCGGCGACGTCGGTTCCTGCCGCGCGCACCGTCTGCCAGAGAACCCGTGTGGCTTCGGCAAGACCGTGAGTCAGTTCGATGAGATGCACCGTACGCAGCGCCACCGCAACGCGATCGGTTCCGCTGCGATGGATGACGCTGCTGAACAGATCGATCAGCCCGCTGAACGGTCGCCGAGGTCCGGCAGCTCCGGGCGCCTGTCGTTCGACGACGATCTGCGCGATCTTCAAATCGAATGGCGCCAGTACGCGCGCAAGCTCAAGTGCGCTCGGGTATGCAGCTCCAGCGCAATCGGGCAAATCGAGATAGGCCAGCACGCGACGCTGCATCGCGACAGCGCGGTGCGGATGCACGCGGCTCCATGCACGCGCTGTCTCGACAAGCAGCAACGGAAAGCGCGATGGCCGTTCGTAGGCTTGTTGGAGCCGAAGGAAGTGCTCGGGGGTTGCGACCGGTGGCGCGTTGCCTTGCAGGACGGCCGCGATGGCGGCCAGGGCGTGGGCTGCAGGGTCGGGCACGCGACGCGTGGCGACGCCGACGTGCTGTGCGGTGGACGAGAGGTCGCGGATGACCTCCGGATGGACGGTACTCAGGGCTTCGACGCACGACGCGTCGTTCTCCATGTACGCGAGCGGACTGATGCCCAGGCCGAGCAGGCTCGACGCGGCGGGCGCGGGTGGTGACATCGAGAGGACTCCTAGGGCTGTGTTCGCCAGACCTCTCGATTAGAAAGATATTGCTTGGAAAACAGAAGAGTGCGTGCACTAAGTCGAAAAGAATTTCCTTCGCACGTTCCTTCCGTTCTCCGCATAACGGCATCGACTCATGATGGTTACTTCGATGAGCGGGCAACGGCCGTTCTCCACCGCGTGCACTATGTACGAACCTGCATGCCTACGAGAGATCTATGGCGTTCCGCAACTTGGTCGAACTTTCCGCGAAATGAGCGAATCTGAACCTTCTGTCAAGATGACCGTGAACCCTTCGTTCCTCGTCCCCTCATGACCCAACAAGGAGAACCTCATGAAACGCACCCTTCTCAGCATCTTCGTCCTCGCCACACTCATCATCGCCGCGCCCGCTGCACATGCAGCCGGCAGCAGCTCCGTGAACTGGGCATCGCTCGGCGTGCTCGCAGATGTCTGGCAGGCGGTTTCGGCGTCGATTGCAAACTACTTTGATGATTTCGGAGATGTCGACCAGGCCAACCCAATCATTTTTCCTCGTGGTTCTTCTACTAACAGCGAGGCGGTTCAGCCACCGTCGCTTGATGAGGCCAGCCCACTGATTAACCCTGATGGTTTGCTTGGCGCTATTGGCTTCTCGACAGATTCGCCGGGACCACAGCCAGATTTCCCGGTTGATGAGGCAACCCCAATTATTGTTCCTTTTGGCTAATACAATCCCATCACCTTATTCAGAGCCAACGCCTTACTACTAGGGCCAAGCCTTTGGGCCAGGCCACAAGCATGATCACTAAAACGCGAGAGCAGCAAAAATTTTAACGGCCGGAGAGAGGATATGCAGTCTTGCCTTCTGCTTTCCGGCCATGGTATGCTCCGCCGCATGCGATTATCAGAATTGTGCCCTCAACAAAACCGAGCGCTTACTTTGCAAGTAAAGCGAATGGTGAAGCGCCGGAAACCAGCCGAGGCGGCAAAGCTTGAAGGGTATTGGCAGCCTGATTTTCTCTTACGCTTTTTTCTGTGGTGCGAAGCTGAGATGGTGCAGCGACCGGACATTGCTACCCCGTTTGCTTTGGTTGCACCGCGATTTGCAGAGAACTGGCGAGACAATATGCAGCCTGCCATTGACCTTTGGCCGCGATATGTGGCCAGAGCCTACATAGTAAGAGGTACAGCCTTGCGAATGCTTGAAAGATATGCCGAATCACGCATCGCCTACAGGCACGGTGAACATATTTTGATTGACTCGCGTCACTTCATTCCGAAGTCTGACGTCTGCGATTTCTATCAGCGACTAGCTATCCTGAACATTTGGGAGCAAAATTTCGAGTTGGCGCAAGTTGATCTTGAATACGCTAGGTCTATTGCTCTTCGCACGAATAATGCCAGCGACCTCGGAGCATCCCTTGTCGCGCTCGGGAGCTTATATGCAATAGCTGCCGAAAAGCAGACAGGACCAAGACTCAAAGGTTCTTCGCAAGATAATCGCTACGAGGCTGCTGTTCACTTCAACAGCGCCTTGCGAGTACTCGATGGCCGAAGTGACTTCATGAATATTAACGCGGCGCTCATGAACTTATTCTATATCTCAACATTGGAGAAAGATGTCTCCGGCCGCGAAGATATATTGCAACAGATGGAAGCCACCCAAGAACGCTATAAATCACGTAAGCAGCGAGCCACAAAATTCTCCACCAAATTTAACTGGGCAAGAGCCGTGATTTACGGCTCCGTAGGTGACCATGAAACAGCACGCGAGCTGCTGCAAGATTGTCTCAAGAAGTTCCGCTCGTTCAAGATGAAAGACCATTGCATCGCCGTCCTGCTCGACCTGGCCCACATCGAAGAAACGACAGGCAACCGCGACGCGCTGGCCGCCATCGCCGAGCAAGCAACCCCGCTGATCGAGGAGCACGCCAAAAACAGCGGCCCTGAGACGCATCGCCTCCGCACCTGGCTCGACGCCTGTATGAACAAGCTCGAACCCGAACCCGCCACGATGCGCGAACTACGCGCCGCGCTGAGCCCCTTCGCCAGCCTGCCCGCTGCCAACGAAGCACGGCCCGCCATCGAGTCCGCCTAGCGTCAGCCGTTCGCACCGCTTCCCCTCCCGCAGGCACGACCGCAGCCGTGCCGCCCTCCTCAGCCGATCCATCCTCGGATCGGCTTTTTTCGTGGCGCCACGGGTCCACTACACGCCGAAAAGCGCGTTGCAACACCCAGCTGCCGCAACAGCGCCCGCTCGGCAGCGCCGCAGGCACCCCCGCAAGTTTTTTTGCCCACCCAACGCCGGGCAACAATCCGTAGTTCCTCATACACGGAACGCGTGTTTCTAGTTACGCAACGCTGGGAAACGTACCCGGACCGGCATTGAGACTTGCAACAAGCATTTCAGAAAAAAGTGATATCGACTTCTCAGTAATATACATGCGCTATAAGTTCTTGATTCTGTACATTGCCCTGCGTACCCTGGGAGGCATGTACGACGCCGCCTAGCACGCCTGAGACGTCCTCGCCGGTTCCCTGCGTTGCTGCCGGAGCGCCACGCAGCCGAGCACGCAGTGAACGGCGTGCGGCTGATTTTCCGTCGACCGCCGTCCCGCCTCCAGACGTCGCCTCGCTCCTCGGAAGACACCAAGACGAGCCTGGGCGCAACGGTACGGCACGATCGGTTGCGGGCAGAAACGGGAAGAAAGGCTGAAACAAGCGAATACATGTAATTCAGAGATAATGAACGCAAAGAACAACTAGCACTTGATTCGATGCGCTTGCGACCCGTAAAGTCTCTGTATGAACAGAACGGCTTGGACTCGCAGTGAGGTCATGGCTCTGTGCCTGGCCGCAAGCAAACTGACGCGCGCCGCGTTCGCGCGCTACGCAGGCGTATCGCCGCCCGCGGTGCACGAATGGCTCTCCGGTAGGCAACCGAGGGTCGACAAGATTGGTTGTCTGCTGGATCTCGGACTGACGCTCGATGCGATCGAGACCAACGTCGTCACGCCGCAGGCCCTGCCAGGCATCCTCGACGAGGCGCGCCGGTTCGGCATCCGCCTGCGCGAGGGCAGCCAGCCATGAGCGGGAGGAACGGGACCGGCTCATCCGATCCGCGGCGCGCGACACCCGGACCGGGTCTCGTGAGTTTCGGCGCTGGGATCGCCGTCGACGATTTGAGCGCGGCGCTCGTCTGGGCGCTGCCGGTCGTCGTCGACCGACTGCGCACCTTCGCCCCTGCCGAGATCCTCATCCAGGACGCCCGAGGCGACGCGATGCGGGTACACATCCCGGGCGTGCGTATCGTGCGCGACGCGGCTGCCGCGGTCGATGCGGCGCTCGGCAAGCGCTATGCGTGCACCGTCGACGTGCGCGGCCGCCTGCACGTGCGCGTCGTGCGGCCGCTCTCCGTACCGCAGCAGGTGCCCGCCGGCGCGGTGCGTCTCACCACGCGGCGCGCGACGCGCCCGGCGCGCGTGCGGCGACCGGGACGGAGCTGATGTGGTTGTCCTGCCCCTGGTCGTCCTCGATGCCGGGCTCGGCGGACTCGCCTCCGGCGTCGTTGACGGACTCCGACCTCTCGACCTTCGCATCGCGCTGTACGTCGAGGCGGAAGCGCTGCTCGCCGGCCTGGTGGCGGCGCGCATCGAAGCGGGCGCCTTACCTGCGGCGCCTCTGTGGGCGGACCGCCAGCGCCTACCAGACGCAGGCCGCGCAGCGTTACGCGCCGTGGCTGCTCGATACCCTCTCGCCCTCTGCGCGCGTCTGCCCACCGGACGCCATCGCGAAGGCTACGACCGCGACGGCCGCCCGCTCGGCTGGACGGCCACGGCTGCGATCCTTCGCGATCTACGACCCGAACTCGTCGTCTTGGCTGGCGGCGCCCGGGCAACGCGCGGACTCCTCGCAAACGTCTGTGCGCGCCTGGCCGCAAACGGGCTGCATGCTGCGTGGGACGTCCTATGCCCTTCGGAGTTCGAGGCACATTGCGAAGCACCGACCCGATTCATCGTCGGCGCGTCCGACCGCGTCCTCGACCTCGTCGCGTTCCTTGGCGGCGCGCTGGCCGGCTTCCAAGGATGTCGACGCAGCGTCGATGACGCCGACGTCGGCGCGCAGGCGTCACGGCCTGCTCGCGGAGGCGATCCGCACGACGGTCCGTATCCGCCAGCGCCCGACGACCTCGACGCCTGGCAGGTCCTCGCGCGGCGCGGCCTCACGCCGGCGATCGGCGTCCGCGATGCGGATCAGCATCCCTTTCCTGGCCTGGCTGAGCGGCTGGAAGGCATCGGACGCGACGACTGGGCGTGGATCCTGCGCCAAGGCATCGCCCCCAAGCTTGCCGCCCGCGCCGTTGCGCAGCTCCTTCACACACTCGTCGAAGGCCGCCGAAGCGCGACGCATGTACCGCCGCGGCGTGGCGATCGACACGATCGCCGACCGGCTCGGCGTGTCGACGCAGGCGGTGCGCAACTGGATCACCAAGGCGCGTAAGGCGCTCGGCGCCGACGCCGTGCCGTACGCGCGGCACATCCGTCGCCGGCGTGCGCGTCGACGGACGACGACCGACGAGGCGTTCGACGCCGCGGCGCAGGCCATGCGGGCCGCACAAGATCACCCACCGACCATCACTGAGAGAGGAACCGACGATGAAAGAAACCATCGCTTGGACTGACCTACCGCGCGTGCGCTGCTTCGACCTGCGCGACGTCGAGCCGTGGCAGGACCTGCCGTGGGAGGCGCGGGCGCTCTATCCGCTGCTGCGTACGCTCATGGCCCCGCTCGGCAAGCTGCCGCTCGACGAGCACGACCCGACGACGGTCGTCGCCGCGCAGCTGCGGATGCCGATGGACTTCGTGCGCCGCGCGCTCGAGTGCCTCGAGGCCGCGTCGTGGATCCGGATCGACGACGACGCGATCGTCGACCCGGACTTCGAAGCGCAGGAACGCGCACCGCAGTCGCCCGCCCTGCGCCAGCGCCAGATGCGCGCACGCCGCGCGGGTCGACACACCGTTCGCAGTCAGCGGCCGATCTATCTCGTCGTCCATGCGTCCGACGATACGGTTCACTGGGCGTTGCGCGGCGGTGATTCGAGCAGCACGAAAGGTGATGCAGCGTCGACGGCGTGTGACGTTGAGATCACGGCCGATCGTGACCCGGTGATCACCGAGCGTGACCCGGCGACGACGCGCGCCGGTGACGCGAATCGCACAGATCGTGACGCATCGGTCACGCGTGACGCAGCCATGACGCCGCGTGACGCGTCGATCACGCGCGGCGGTCACCCGAGCGGCACGGACCGTACCGAACCGCACACGGCGCGTCGTCCCGACGTGACGCATCGCAACGTCCACGAACCGCCCTGCGACGCGGACGTCACGCTCGGTCACGATCGAGCGACGCGGCGTCGCCCTACGCGCGCGCCCACGCGCGCGAGCGCGCGCGCATCTGTCTCTTCTCTTACTCTTTCTCTTCCTCTCTTTGAAGATGAAGATAGAAGAGAAGAAAAGACAAGACACGCGCGCGGACGCGCGCGCGAGGCGGAGGGCACCCAGCCGCGGCGCATCACGAAGAAGCGACGGCGGGCACAGCTGCAGCCGATCTTCGAGCAGCACATGGCGCGCTACCGCGACGTCCTGCCGGCGTGCGATCGGCAGCAGCGGACAACCGAAACCGACTGGCGCACCTGGGACGCGGCGATGCGTCGCAGCGGCGACGACGCCGACCAAGTCCTCGCGCAGATGCTCGGCCACCGCTGGGACACCTGGGAGAAGCGACCGCAGTTCAACAGCCTTCAGCACGTGCTGAAGGATAGCAATGCGCGCTTCGCCGACTGGGAGCTGCAGCCCGAATGCCGACCGCGCGGTGCGGACAGCAAGCCGATCTACGAAATTGCCGGCGATCGCCAGACGATCGCGAAGATCGAGCAGGCAAGAGCCGACCTGCGCTACGTCACCGACTCGATCGGTCGGCCCAGCAACCGCCCGCCGGGCGAGGAGATCCCGTTTTGAACCGCGACGACCTGGAGCCACTGGATCTGTCCACCGGCATGCCGCGTCGCCTGGCCGACATCTTTGCGATGCCGTCGTCGACGGACGACGAACGTGCCGTGCAGGACGCAGCGTTCGCGGCTTGGCGCGCGGCCCAGCCGGTCCGCACGTGCGCGGGATGCGGCTGCGAGATGCGCGGTCCGCGCCCGGCGCGTGAGCGCCCGCGACGACGCAGCAGGGCCCAGCGCGCGAGCGCGCTACAAACGCGCGGCCAGCGCGAGGCAGCCATTCGCGCCACGCACTGCGCCAACTGCGTCGAGGCAGCCCTCGAAGCCGAGGCGCTGCGGATGCGCGAAGCGATGCCGCTGCGCACGCTGCTGCGCGATACGCGCGTCCCGTCGGCCCACCGCGGTCCGTTCGATCCGGCCCGTGCGTGCAGCCACGGCGAAACCGCCTGGCCGCGCGATCATCGCGCCGCGTTCTCAGGCGTCGATCTCGAGACCTGGGACGGTGACCCGCGCAGCGTCACGATTGCGGGCCCGACCGGTGCCGGCAAAACGCGATGGGCGGTCGAGCTGTTGACACGGCTCCTGCGACGCGAGGTGCGCTCAGGACTCTTCGTACGCGCCTCCGAGCTCATCGCCCGAGGACGCGACTCCGAGGCCGACGTGCTTCTGCGCGATGCGCGCACGCGTGACGTCGTCCTGATCGACGACGTCGGCCGCGGCGTCAGCAGCCAGCCGCGCAGCTGGGACGTCCTCAGCGATCTGATCGACGACCGCTGGGCGGCGCAGAAGATCACGATCGTCACCACGAACCTATACATCACCGCGCGCGGTGCGCAGAAGGCCGCACGGCACAAGCGCGGTCTCGCATCGAATGTGCGTCTTCCTGCCGACATCACGGGGAAGAGCCTCGAAGAGCACAGCCTGTCGATGTACAGCCGCTTGTGCGATGGCGTCGTCGTCCAGCTCGACCTACCCGACCAGCGCGGCCAGCTGCCGCCCATCTGACCACCATCCACGGAGAACCCACCATGTCCGACTCGTCGTTCCGCGTCGCCCTCGACAGCGTCATCGACTACCAGCGCCTCGCCGACGCCCTGCTCGTCAAGATGCAGCCACACTTCGACCGCATGCGTCAGCGCGAAGAGGTCGACTTCGTCTCGCGTGATGTGGTCATGGAGCGTCTCGGCATCGCGTCGTCCAAGCTCCATGCGTTGACCCGCGAACCCGGCTGGCCGCGCCCGATCATCGACTCGCCCCTGCGCTGGGATTGGAAGGAGATCGACGCCTATCTGCGCGAGCGCGGCGGCGTCGCAGGCCGCAAGAAGCGCCGCGTCCGCAAGGCGTGACGCGGCCCGGCTGCCGAGATCAGGGCGCCTCGTCGAGGATCTGCGTGATGTGCGCGTCCCACCGGACGAGCGCGTCCTGAATCTCGGGATACGGCAAGTCGGCTTCGTACGTGCGGGTGATCAGACCGCGCGAGTGCGCCATGACGGCCTCGAGCGCGTCCACCGGAATCCCGATCTGCCGTCCGCGCGTGCGGAACGTTCTTCGCAGATCGTGGGGCGTCCAGTGCGGTAGACCGAGCTGGCGCCGAATGCGGTCCGCGGTTTTCTGGTAGGTCCGCATGTGACTGCGCCCGGCCTTCCCCGGGAAGATGTACGTCGGGTGCGGCGCGATCGTCGCCAGGAAATCGACGAGCCGCTTGGCGCGCGGCGCCAGATAGAACGCGTGCTTGTTGCCGGCCTTCATCTCGTCTGCGCTGCGATGCAGCCAATGCCCGTCCAGATCCGACCAGCGCGCCGAGCGCAGTTCGCCCGGCCGGCTGCCCGTCAGCAGAACGATTTGCAGGTAGATCCCGACCACCGTCGTCTCTGCGCCGAACGCGCGGTAGATGGCTGCCAGCTCCGCATCCGACAGCACGCGATCGCGCGGACGCGTGATGCCCGGCGGCCGGATGCGCGCCGCAGGATTCCGGTCGACCAGCTCCTCGGCCAGCGCCCAGTTGTAGATCGTCGAGACGAGTTCGACCAGGCTGTTCGCCCGCGTCGGCATCTCGTCGGCCAGACCGTAGGCGAGCGCCTTCACCTGGGCGCGGCTGAGCGCGTCGGCTGGGATATCGCCGAACGCGGGCAGCAGATGACGATTGAGCGTGCAACGGCGGGCGACGATCGTCAGCGGCCGACAGCGCCGCTCACAGTGTTCGCTCATCCAGCGCTGGGCGAGGTCGCGGAACATCAGCCGCGATCCGCGGACGTCGCCCCGATGCACGCCGCTCCCGACCAGCTGCCGCGCCTCCTCCCGCGCCTGAGCGAGGGACATATCCGGATAGCGACCGATCGTCCTGCGCCGACGCTTCGAGCCGTCTTTGTAGCGCACCTCGAACGCCTTGCGCCCTGTCGGCGACACGCGCACGAACAGTCCGCGCGTCATATCGTCCGAGAACTCTCGATTGGCGTCCACCCGAATCCCCTGCAGCCACTTGTGCGTGATCCTCATCGCGATCTCCCTCGTCTGCCCCTGATGGGGCGGTTATGGGGCAACGAGCTACGTGCTACAGCTGAATAGCAGGTTGCGCGCTCTTCCGTAACTTGCTGAAAAACATAGCAATCACGGATGAAGAGCGCTACGCGAAACGCGGGGAAAAGCGGGCGCTATAACCTGGGGCTTGAGCCCCAGGCGACGGAGGGCTCCGCTAGAATCGTCGCGACGATGATGTGACATGGCGGAGGACGGTTGGCGATGACCCAGCGCAAGGTATTTCTCAGCTACAGCCGCGACGACGAGGCGTGGGTCGAGCGCGTGCGGAAGATGCTCAAACCGCTGATCAAGCGCAACGAGCTGTCGCTGTTTTGGGATCGCGACATTCACATTGGCGAGGATTGGGAAGCGCGGCTCGACGCGGAGATCGAGGATGCGCACGCGGCGATCGTGCTGCTCACGGCGAACTGCGTCGCGTCCGACTTCGTGATGGAGCGCGAGGTGCCGCGCTTTCTCGAACGCGCGATTCCGATCTATCCGCTCTACATCGGCAGCTGCGACGTCGAGGAAACCGCGCTCGCGCCGTTCCAGATTTCGAACGATCCCAAGACGCCGCTCACGCTGCTGACACCGGGCGAGCAGGAAGAAGCCCTCCTGACGTTCACGCGCCAAATCAAGGCCGCGCTGACCCGCGAAGTGGTGCCGCCGGCGACGCGTCAGCCGCGACCCGCGGACGTCCGCGTCGAGATCGACCGCCTCCCGCAGGGCACGGGCACGTTCGTCGGCCGCGCGAAGGAACTCAAACAGCTCGACGACCTGTGGGCCGACGCGCACGTGCACGTCGCGTCGCTGGTGGCGTGGGGCGGCGTGGGCAAGACGGCACTCACACAGGCGTGGCTCGCGCGCATGGCGCTGAACCAATATCGCGGCGCGAAGCGGGTCTACGCGTGGTCGTTCTACAGCCAGGGCACGGAGAATCGCGTCGCGTCGGCGGATGATTTTCTGCTGAAGGCGCTGGCGTGGTTCGGTGAGCCTGATCCGGCGTCGCTGTCGCCGAGCGCGCGGCCGACGCGACTCGCCGAACGCGTGCTGGCCGAACCGACCCTGCTGATTCTCGACGGCTTGGAGCCGCTGCAGCACGGGCCGGGTCCGCAGCTCGGTCGACTGAAGGAGCACGCACTACGCGCGTTTCTGCGCGCCCTGGCGTCGGCGCCCGCGGCCGACGACGCGTCGGCAACGCATCTCTGCCTGCTGACGACGCGCGTCCCGGTCGCCGATCTCGACGATCGCGCGGGCGCGAGCTTCCGGCGGATCGATCTGCAGCATCTCGCCGAGGACGACGGCGTCGCGCTGCTGCGCGCGCTCGGCGTCGCGAGTCACGCGCACGACGTGAAAGCGGCGTGGACGGATGCAGCCGGTCACGCGCTGACGCTGAAGCTCGTGGGTCAGTACGTGGTCGACGTGCTCGACGGCGACGTGGGTCGTCCGGAGGCGATCGAGCTGCTCGATCCCGAGGCGCCTGAAGGCCAGCACGCGACGAAGGTGCTCGAGGCGTACGACGCGTGGCTGGGCGACACGCCCGAGCGGGCGATCGTGCGGATGATGGGCTTGTTCGATCGCCCGGTGGATGCGGGCTGTGTGAAGGCTTTGCGACAGGCCCCGGCGATCGATGGATTGACCGATGCGCTCTTCACGCGAACGAAGCGAAAGGACGTACTCGGTTGGTTGGGCACCACCGCGCTGCAGCCGCTTGACGACGCGACGTGGAAGCGCGCGCTGACGCGCCTGCGTCGCAT
>JBCCOR010000086.1:0-11396 GCA_039025295.1 Acidobacteriota bacterium | reverse complement strand
GAGCAGCTGCTCGGCTGCTGCGCGATGGCGCGCGACGCCCGCGCTCTGCAGCACCGGGCCCTCGTCGCAGTCGACGCCGAGCCAGGCCATCGCCTGCACGATCTGGTCGGTCATCGCCGCGTCGGAGCGGTTGCGGTCGGTGTCCTCGATGCGCAGGATGAACGCGCCGCCGAGCCGACGGCACAGCAGCTGGTTGAAGATCGCGGTGCGGGCACCGCCGACGTGCAAATAGCCGGTCGGCGACGGCGCGAAGCGCGCGCGCACCGATCCGGTCGGGGTATCGCTCATGGTCGTTTTATCGGGCTCGAATGAAGAAAAAGGGGACGGCGCGCGCTCACGACGGCAACCGGCGATCGAGCCAGTCGACGATCAGGCGCAGCGCCTCGGGATTGATCTCGTGGGCCATCGGCAGCTCGTGGTATTCAACGTCGACGCCGCGCGCCTCGAGCAGACGACGCGAGGTGCGCGCCTTCTCGATCGGCAGCACGGCGTCCTGCGTGCCGTGGATCACCAGCATCGGGAAGCCGCGATGGGCCTCGAGCTGCGGCAGCTCCTCGTCGAGGCGCTCGGCCAGCCAGGTCGAGAGCGCGATCAGGCCGACGAAGCGCTCCGGCTGGCGCAGCGTCAGGTCGTAGCCCATCGCCCCGCCCTGGCTGAAGCCGAGCGTGACGAAGCGCGCCGGATCGATCCGGAAGCGATCGCCGACGCCGTCGACGAAGCCGCGCAGCTGTTCGGCGCCCTTCTTGAAGCCGACCAGGTCGGGCGGCTGGCCCGGCACGAGCGGGAACCAGCCGTGGCCGGCGTAGCCCGGCGCGATCGGCACCGACACCGCGCCCTGCGGGCAGATCACCTGCAGGCCGTCGGGCAGCGCCGGCGCCAGGCCGAGCAAATCGTGGGCCGACGCGCCCCAGCCGTGCAGCGTCAGGATGGTCGGAAACGGCCCCGCGCCCGGCGGGACGTGGGCCGTGTGCAGAAGGTCGAGCGACGTCGTCATGGCGTCGGGTACACGTAGGGCGCCTGCAGGCCGAGCGGAATGCCCAGCATCCAGTAGGCGACCAGGAAGAGGGTCCAGCTGATCAAGAGCACCACCGAATACGGCAGCATCAGCGACACCACCGTGCCGATGCCCGTGTTCTTGACGTAGCGCTGGCAGAAGACCACCACCAGCGGGAAGTACGGCATCAGCGGCGTGATGATGTTGGTGCACGAGTCGCCCACGCGGTAGGCCGCCTGGGTGAGCTCGGGCGACAGGCCGAGCTGCATCAGCATCGGCACGAAGATCGGGCTCAAGAGCGCCCACTTCGCCGAGGCCGAGCCGACCAGCAGGTTGACGCCCGCGCTCAGGAAGACGATGCCGACGATCGTCACCTGCCCCGGCAGGCCGAGCGCCTGCAGGAAGTTCGCGCCCTTGATCGCGATCAGCACGCCGACGTTCGAGCTGGCGAACGCGGCGATGAACTGCGCC
The DNA here is from genome assembly GCA_039025295.1 of Acidobacteriota bacterium. Lineage (GTDB taxonomy): Bacteria > Acidobacteriota > Thermoanaerobaculia > Multivoradales > J023 > JBCCOR01. Next base: position 9,931 of record JBCCOR010000086.1, on the reverse strand, counting down.
GCGAAAAACGCCATGACCATGTAGTAGCCCATGGTCTCCATCGCCCGGCTCATGCCTTTGATGATGTCCTTGTGGTTCTTGACCGTGCCCGCGACGTAGCCGTGCACGACGCCCGGCAGCAGGAAGAAGAGGAAGATCAGCGGCACGATCGACTGCATGAGCGGCGCCGCGAAGGCGGTGATCTCACCGCTGGGCGCGCGCAGCGGCGAGTTCTGCGGCCAGACGATCAACACCAAGAGCGCGGTCGCGATCACCATCGACGCCAGGCCGGCGATCAGGCCGCGCCGCTCGGCGGGCGTGATGTGCTCCATCTTCGGCATGTCGTCGGGATCGCCGTCGACCGCCGTCCCCGCCAGGCGTGGCTCGACGACCTTGTCGGTCAGGTACCAGCCGACCGCGATCACCAGCACGCTCGACAGACCGGTGAAAAAGATGTTGCAGAGCGGGTTGACCTCGAGGGTCGGATCGATGATCTGCGCGCCGGCCTGGGTCAGGCCCTGGAGCAGGGGATCGATGCCCGAGGGGATGAAATTCGCCGAGAAGCCGCCCGAGACGCCCGCGAACGCGGCGGCGATGCCCGCGAGCGGATGGCGCCCGGCGGCGTAGAAGATGACGCCGCCGAGCGGAATGACCAAGACGTAGCCGGCGTCGGCCGCGGTGTGGCTGACGATCGCGACCAGGATCAGCATCGGCGTCAGCAGCTTGGGCGAGGTGACGCCGAGCATCGCCTTGAGGCCGGCGTTGATGAAGCCGGTGTGCTCCGCGACGCCCACGCCGAGCAGCGCGACCAGGACGACGCCGAGCGGATGGAAGCCGGTGAAGACGCTGACCATGTTCGACAGGAACGAGGCCAGTGCGGGCCCGGTCAGCTGGTTCTGGACCTGGATCGCCTCGCCGGTGCGCGGATCGATCTCGCTGAAGGTCAGCGGTGCGAGCAGCGCCGACAGCACCCAGGTGATGATCATCAGGAGCAGGAACAGGACGGCCGGATCGGGCAGGCGGTTGCCCAGACGCTCGATGGCGTTGAGCATCCGGGCGACCCAGCCCTGCGGCGCTGCGGCGGGCGGTGGCGCGGAGGCGGCGGCGTTCATAAGGCAGAATCCTCAGGCGATCGGCGGCGGGGGCGGCGGCGGGTTGCCGCCGCTGCGGCCGGCGAGTCCGTGGAAGAGATCGTGGACGATCTCCTTCAGCTCGATGGTGTAGGTGGCGAGATCGCGCAGCTTCTGGTCGAGCTGGTCCTGATTCGGACGCATCATCGAGCCGTGGCGCGGACGGATCTTGTGGGTCAATCGCTCGTCGAGCGACTGGAGGCGCACGTACGCCTCTTTCAAGCGCTGAGGATCCATGGTTGCTGCTCCTCGAAAAATGATCGGACGATCGAAAGACGTCGGATGACGCGAACGATACCGCGGACGTCAATCGCCCTGACGATGAACGCGGGTCGCGGTCGCCTGGTCGCGCGGCCGCACCACCAGCTCGTCGATGTTGACGTGCGGCGGCAGGTCGGCGACCCAGCGGATGCACGCGGCGATGTCGTGGGCGGTGAGCGGCGTCATGCCGCGGTAGACCGCGTCGGCGCGGTCGCGATCGCCGTCGAAGCGCACGACCGAGAAGTCGGTCTCGACCATGCCCGGCGCGATCTCGGTGATGCGCACCGGCGCGCCGAGCAGCTCGAGGCGCAGCGTGCGGGTCAGGGCGCGCAGCGCGTGCTTCGAGGCGGTGTAGCCGCCGCCGCCGGGGTAGGTCTCGAAGCCGGCGATCGAGCCGACGTTGACGATCAGGCCGTCGCCCGATGCCAGCAGGCGATCGAGCAGCGCGCGGGTGACGCGCACCACGCCGATCACGTTGGTGTCGTACATCGCGCGCCAGGCGTCGTCGCCGACCCCGAGGGCGGTATCGAGCCCGCGGGCGAAGCCGGCGTTGTTGACCACGACGTGGACCGCATCGGGCCGCGCGTCGGCGAAGGCCACAACGCTCGCGGGATCGGTGACGTCGAGCGCCCGCGCCTCGACGGCGTCGCCGTAGGGCGCGCACACCGCGGCCAGCCGGTCGACGCGTCGCGCCCCGGCAACGACGCGAAAGCCGGCGTCGACCAGGGCGTTGACCGTGGCGGCGCCGATGCCGGCGCTGGCGCCGGTGACGACGGCCACGCGCGGCGCGGCGGCTTCAGCGTGCGATGAGGACATGACGTCGAGGGCTCCCGGATCGCATGGCGTGGGTCGGACGTCGACTCAGTTGGCCGAGGTGGCGTTGTCGTCGGGCGTCCAGGTCGGCAGCGACGCGGGGTCCATGCCGATCGAGCGGAAGGCGTCCTGCCACAGCTCCGACGGCTCGCTGCCGAAGATCAGCTCCGGCCGCACCGGCGCCGCCACCCAGTCGTGGCGCATGAGCTCCTTGACCAGCTGGCCGTGGTCCCAGCCGGCGTAGCCGAGCAGCAGGCGGAAGCGGCCCGGCGGCGCCTCGGCCAGGCGGGCGAGCTCGCCCAGATGCTGGGTCATGAACATGCCGTCGGCGATCTCGATCGAGCCGGTCGCCGAGCGCGCGGCCAGGCTGTCGGCCTCGACCGGCGCGCCCTCGGCGGCGGCGTCGCCCGCCGCGCCGTTGTCGGCCATCCGCAGATCGTCGTCGCGCAGGCCGTTGGTCGGGCGCTCGTCGTCGTCGATCTCGTCATCGACCGCCTCGAGCGCCACCGGGAAGCGCACGGTTGCGCCGTCGCCGTCGCCGTCGGCCAGGTCGACGACCGGCGCGCTGCCGCGCTGGTAGAGCACCGTGCCCACCTGCGGCTGCACCGGCCCCCCGAAGTGGGTGAGCATGTCGCGCACGCCGTGCCAGTCGAGCTCGAGCCCCTCGAGGATCTCGCGCACCGGAATGTTGGTCAGGCGATTGATGATGAAGCCCCAGCTGCCGCTCGCGTCGTGTTCGAGCAGCAGAATGACGCTCTTCTGGAAAAAGGGATCGACCACCTGCGGCATCGCCAAGAGCAGGACGGGCGTTTCGAGCGTGTCGCTGGGGTGATCGGCCGCGTGGTCGGCGTCGTCGGGTGCGTCGTGCACAGTCATAGACCGGTGAGTCTAGCAGGCTGTCGGCGCGTGCGCGGCGCGCGGCGGTACGGTACAGTACCGGTCAAAGAAGGCTCCCTCTTCCGCGGGCGTTCGATGCGCGCCTGTCGTCGAACCCGCCAGCCATCTCGCCGCGACCACGCACTGCCCCGCCTCGTCGCGGCCCGACCCCGACAGGAGATCCCATGAAGAACAGTTTCAACGCCCGCCGGGCGCTCGAGATCGACGGCACGACCTACCAGATCGCCAGCCTGCCGGCGCTGCGCGACCAAGGCTGGGACATCGACCGCCTGCCGTTCGCCACCCGCATCCTGCTCGAGAACCTGCTGCGGCGCGAGGACGGCGACGTCGTGCCGGCGGCCGACATCGAAGCCGTCGCCAATTGGGATCCCGACGCCGAGCCGAGCACCGAGATCGCGTTCATGCCGGCGCGCGTCATTCTTCAAGACTTCACCGGCGTGCCGGCGATCGTCGATCTTGCCGCGATGCGCGACGCGATGGTGGCGATGGGCGGCGATCCGTCGAAGATCAACCCGCAGCAGCCGGTCGAGCTGGTCATCGACCACTCGGTGCAGGTCGACGAGTACGGCAGCGAGGCCGCGCTGATGCTCAACGTCGAGCGTGAGTTCGAGCGCAACTTCGAGCGCTACGCCTTCCTGCGCTGGGGCCAGTCGGCGTTCGAGAACTTCCGCGTCGTGCCGCCGGCCACCGGCATCGTCCACCAGGTCAATCTCGAATACCTCGGTCGGGTCGTGATGCGCGGCGAGCAGGCCGGCGAGACCTTCCTCTATCCCGACACGCTGGTCGGCACCGACTCGCACACCACGATGATCAACGGCCTCGGCATCCTCGGCTGGGGCGTCGGCGGCATCGAGGCCGAGGCCGCGATGCTCGGCCAGCCGGTGTCGATGCTGCTGCCGCAGGTGGTCGGCTTCCGCATGGTCGGCGCGCTGCCCGAGGGCGCGACCGCCACCGATCTCGTGCTGCGCGTCACCGAGATGCTGCGCCGCCACGGCGTGGTCGGCAAATTCGTCGAATTCTTCGGCCCGGGCCTCGCCCATCTCGCCCTCGCCGACCGCGCCACCATCGCCAACATGGCGCCCGAGTACGGCGCCACCTGCGGCATCTTCCCGATCGACGACCTGACCCTCGAGTACCTGCGCTTCACCGGTCGCGACGAGGCCCTGGTGCGCCGGGTCGAGGCCTACGCCAAGGCCCAGGACCTCTTCCAGGACGCCGCGACCGCCAAGGAAGCGATCTACTCGAGCACCCTCGAGCTCGATCTCTCGACCGTCGAGCCCAGCCTCGCCGGCCCCAAGCGCCCGCAGGACCGCATCGTTCTCGGCGACGTCCACACCAGCTTCACCACCCCGCTGCCGAACCTGATGCCGCGCACGCCGTCCCCGGCGGCGGCCGACGACGGCGGCGGCGTGGCGGTCGCCGAGGCTTCGACCGCGGTCGCGGTCACGCTCGGCGCGGAATCGTTCGAGATCGACCACGGCTCGATCGTGATCGCGGCGATCACCAGCTGCACCAACACCTCGAATCCGTCGGTGATGGTCGCGGCCGGTCTCGTCGCCCGCAAGGCGCGCGCGCGCGGCCTCGACGCCAAGCCGTGGGTCAAGACCAGCCTCGCGCCGGGCTCGAAGGTGGTCACGCGCTATCTCGAAGAGGCCAAGCTGATGGACGATCTCGAGGCGCTGAAGTTCCATACCGTCGGCTACGGCTGCACCACCTGCATCGGCAACAGCGGTCCGCTGCCCGAGCCGATCGCGGAGGCGATCCGCGCCAACGGTCTGGTGGCGGCGTCGGTGCTGAGCGGCAACCGCAACTTCGAGGGCCGCATCGGCCCCGACGTGCGCGCCAACTACCTCGCCTCGCCGCCGCTGGTCGTGGCCTACGCGATCGCGGGCCGCATCGACTTCGACATGCAGAACGAGCCCCTCGGCCAGGACGGCGACGGCAACGATGTGTATCTCAAAGACATCTGGCCGAGCCAGGACGAGATCCGCGCGACCGTCAACGCGGCGCTCAAGGCCGAGATGTTCGAGACCGAGTACGCCGACGTCTTCACCGGCGACGAGCGCTGGCGGGCGCTGCCGATCCCCGAGGGCGCAACCTTCGACTGGGACGCCGAATCGACCTACGTCCAGCATCCGCCGTTCTTCGAGAACATGCCGGCCGAGCCGCCGACGCCGACCGACATCGTCGACGCGCGCGTCCTGGCGCTGATGGGCGACTCGGTCACGACCGACCACATCAGCCCGGCCGGCGCGATCAAGCGCGCCAGCCCGGCCGGCGCGCATCTCGAGAGCAAGGGCGTCACGCCGCGCGACTTCAACTACTACGGCTCGCGCCGCGGCAACCACGAAATCATGATGCGCGGCACCTTCGCCAACGTCCGCCTGCGCAACCAGCTGGTCGACGTCGAGGGCGGCTACACCCGCTATCTCGGCGAGGGCGCGTCCGACGAGACGATCTCGATCTTCGACGCCGCCATGCGCTACACCGAGGCCGGCGTGCCGACCGTGGTGCTCGCCGGCAAGGAATACGGCACCGGCTCCTCGCGCGACTGGGCGGCTAAGGGCCCGTCGCTGCTCGGGGTCAAGGCGGCGATCGCGGTCAGCTACGAACGCATCCACCGCTCGAACCTGATCGGCATGGGCGTCCTGCCGCTCGAATTCGTCGACGGCGACGCGGCCAGCCTCGGCCTCACCGGCCACGAATACTTCACGATCCGCGGCCTCGCTGCGCTCGAGACCTTCGAAGCCGGCCGCACGCTAAGCGTCGAGGCCCGCAGCGGCGACGGCGCGACGAAGACCTTCACCGTCCGGGTTCGCCTCGACACGCCGCAGGAGGTGCAGTATTGGCGCCACGGCGGTATCCTCCGCTACGTGCTCCGTCAGCTGCGCTGATCGACTCGCCCTCGATTCAGCGCACAAAAGAACCCCGTGCCGCAGGAGGGATCGTCGGCACGGGGGGAGGAGAGGGAGCGAGAGGCTGTGCGCGCGTGTCGGCGCCCGATTCTGAGTCGCCCTTCGGACGCCGGCGCGCCCAGTCTCATGATGTATAACGCATGAAGATCCGGGACAATTCCGACACGTCGACCGAACGTTCGGCTGGCCCTGGGCGTCCAGCCGATGTCCATGGCCCGGCCGACGATCCGCGCCCAAGCGACCCGGTCGCGCGGCTGCCGCCGGCCGAACGGCTGCGCATCAACGAGATCTTCTACTCGATCCAAGGCGAGTCGACCTTCGCCGGTGCGCCCTGCGTGCTTGTACGCCTCACCGGCTGCCAGATGCGCTGCACGTGGTGCGACACGCCCTACAGCTTCCACGACGGCACGTGGATGACGCGCGCGCAGGTACTCGACGCGATCGCGGCCTTCGGCTGTCCGCTGGTCGAGCTGACCGGCGGCGAACCGCTGCTGCAGCCTGGCGCGGCACCGCTGATGCGCGCGCTGTGCGACGCCGGCTACACCGTCCTGCTCGAAACCGGTGGCGGCGTCTCGATCGCCGACGTCGATCCGCGCGTGCACCGCATCGTCGACGTCAAGTGTCCGGCGAGCGGCGAGTCCGAGAACATGGATTGGGACAATCTGCTGCGCGTCACGCGGCGCGACGAGCTCAAATTCGTGTTGGCCGACGAAGCCGACTATGCGTGGGCGCGCGATCTGGTGATCGCCCGCGACCTCACGGCGCGCGTGCGCGCGGTGCACTTCAGCCCGGTGCACGCAGCCCCGGGCCAGCCCGATCTCGACCGCGAGCAGCTGGCGCAGTGGATCTTGCGCGATCGCCTGCCCGTGCGGCTGCAGCTGCAGCTGCACAAATTCATCTGGCATCCAAAAACACGCGGCGTCTGAGCGTCGCGGCGCGCGCGCACGGATCGCGCAGAAAAGAACGCGCCCCGCGACGTCGTCGAGACATCGCGGGGCGCGGCGTTTGTCGGGGGCTGGGTCGGCGCGCTACGCCTGCAGCGGCGGTTCGTCACCGAAGAGCGCATCGATCGCCGCCTCGGTGATCGTGTGCGGACCGACCTGCCAGTGGCCGTCGATCGCGTCGGCCAGCGCCCAGTCGGGCGCCAGCGACGCCGTGTACCCGACCACCTGATCGGGCAGGCGCAGCCGCACGAAGCCGTCGCAGGTCTGCACGACGAGCACGCGGCCGAGGGCGTCGCCCATCGCACCGACGTAGTGCGCGTAGGCCCGCGCGATCGCCGCCGTCGGAAAGACGAAGCGCCGCTCGAGCACGCCGCGCGCCGGCTGATGCGTCCAGCCGCGGTCGGTTATTGCGGCCAAACGCATCATGCGCTGCAGCTCGTCGATCTCTCCCTGAATGCGCTCGGGGCGCATCGCGTCAGGGGGGCGATCGACCGGCTGCACGTTGTCGGGAGGCTCCGGGCGCTCAGGGCGCTCGACGTCCTCAGCCAGCGTGTTGACCGATGCCTGACCGTCGGTTTCGGTCGGTCTCTGATCGGCAATGGGACTGATAGGATCCATGGAGCTTTCCTCCTGGAAAGTCGTGGCCGGATGCACGTTCGATTGTCAGTTGCGTGTGCGTTCGGCCGATTTTCGTTTGTGCACACTTTGCGTGTGTGCTGTCCTGCGCGGCCATTCTACGGCGACAGATTTTCGAAAATCAAGCATTGGCCACCGAAGATCTCTCTCTAGGCAAATTCTCTCTTTTTGCCATCCTGATCGCCATCTACCGCCAGCCGTGACGCCAGGCTGCCAGCGGCACCGGCTCGAATACGGCGATGCGCGCGAGCAGCGCGTCGACGAGATGGCGCTGTGCGTTCGTCGACGGCGTCGGCAGCCAGGTCATCGGCCCCGCGATCGGCACCGCGTAGGCCGCGAGGACGTCGGCGCCGTGCTCGGCGGCAAGCGCGACGAGGCACGCGGGCGCATCGCGCACTTCGTGCAGCGCGCACGCCAGGCAGTCGCGTGCGTCGTCGGTTGCGAGCACGAGGCCCGACTGGGCGCCGAGCGCGCAGCCGCATGCGCTGCAGGTTCCTGCCTGCCGCGCCGTGACCCAGTGGAGTCGGAGGGTTGGGCGCGCCGCCTCGTGCGACGGTGATGCGGGGCGCGTCTTGCGCAACGGCGTGCGCAGCGGCCCGCGCGCTGGGTCATGGCGCGATCATTCGGCCGAGCCGAGCTTGCAGCTGCGGCAGCTTGCGCGCGGTGATCAAGAGCGCATCGCGCTGCGACCGATGCAGCGTCTGCCGCTGGCGCTGGGCGATCAGCGCGTCGGCGAGCGCCCGTTTGATCATCGGCTGCGCGACGGCGTTGCGCAGGCTCAGGGGCTGTCAGCGGTTTCGAGATGGTGCTGTAGATGCAGAAACGCCTCTGACCGATGCGGCGCAATGCCTTTGCCGGCCTGGCTGAAACGCGTCATCGCAGCGATCGGCTGGGCGTCTTCGAGCTTCTTTCGTCGACCGAAGGCTTCGAAGAAGCGTCCTGGGCCTGCGCCCCGTCCACTCGATCCAGCGAAAGCCGAGGCCGTCTGCGAAGTGTCGTTGAAGTGTCGTTGGCCGATCCGTGGTGGGGCTACAAACGCATCGCGGTGATCTGCCGGCGGGCGAAGATCGCGATATCGAATCGTTTCGTCTATCGGGTGCTGAAGGAGGCAAACTTGCTCCAATGGCGGCGTCCGAAGTCGCCTGAGCTGTACCAGGCAGCTCGCCTCTTCGAACTACTCCCGCAGAAATCCAACGACCTCTGGCAAGCCGACGTGACCTACATCCACATCCCTGGTCACGGCTGGTGGTACGCGGTCACCGTTATCGACTACTTCAGTCGATACTTGCTCGCGCTTCATCTTTCGCCGAGCAACGATGCGGGTGCGTTGACCATCGCGATCGACCAGGCCTTCGCCGAAGCCGAGCGAGTGCACGGTCCGCTCGAGCACAAGCCGACGCTGGTGACCGACAACGGCTCGAACTTCATCGCGCGACGTTTCCACAAGCACATCAAGGACTTGCTCGACCAGGTGCGGACCCGATACCGGACACCGCAGCAGCTCGGGCTCCTCGAACGCTTTCACCAGACCCTGAAGCAGGAAGAGGTCTACTGGGACATCTACTGATCGCCGGCAGAAGCGCTTGATCGTCTCGGCGTATTCCGCAAACGCTACAACGAGATACGGCCGCACTGGGCGCTGGTACCTGTTGCTGGTGGGGATCCACTGCCCCCTGCCGAGGTCTACGCCGAAGGAATCGAGGTCCAGCTACCCGAGTGGCAGCCGTGGGCCAGGGCAGCCAAGGAGAAGCTCGAACGACTCATGGAGAAGGACGCACAGGCGGCCTGACGCCAGTCACACAAAAACGACCATCCTGGGTCCAGTCGAACTGTGAGCCAAGGCAGACACCCAGCAAGCTCACTCCACGCCAGGCACCTCATCCCACCGCGGCGTCCGCGCCACCACCAGCGCCTCCACCGTCGCCCCCGCCCGCACCAGCGGCCGCGCCGCCGCGATCAGCGTACTGCCCGTCGTATAGACATCGTCAACGAGCAAAACCGTCTTCCCCCGCTGCGGCCCCCGACACACGAACGCATCCCGCACATTCCGCCGCCGCTCGGCCTCATCGCGCGCGCTCTGCGGCGCCGTCGCCCGCCGACGCCGCAGGAGGTTCCGACACGGCACGCCCAAAGCCGCCGCGATCGGCTCCGCGATGCCGCGCGCCTGATCGTGCCCGCGCCGGAAGCGACGCCACGCGTGGAGCGGAACCGGCACCACGGCGTCGAATGGACGCGCCCCGCGCCGCGCGCGCACGTCAGCCGCCAAATCGCGGAACCACGGGCGCTGCGTCACCGCCGCGCCCAGCTGCCCACCGAGGTAGTCGAGCCGCTCGAACTTCATCGCCGCGATCACCCG
>JBCCOR010000085.1:0-11409 GCA_039025295.1 Acidobacteriota bacterium | reverse complement strand
CGGGATAGTCGTCGTCGCGCGGCGAGATCACCGGGATGATCGTGCCGGTGATGTCGTCGGCGAAGGCGAAGCCCTCGTACTCGCGGAAGATGTAGCCGAGGCTGGCCTCGATGCGGTTCTGGACGTTGAACGGATAGACGATGCCCGCCTCGAGGCCCGTGCGCCGGAAAATATTGTCGCGCTCGATGCGGCCGCTCTCGTTGAGGAAGCGCGCGTAGGCGCGGTCGTCGAAGGCGCGGCCGTACCACTGCCAGCGGTTCTTCTGGTTGAAGTAGACGACGTCGAAGTCCGACAGGCTGTCGACCGCCGCGAGATCGGCGATGATCCGGCGATCGCCGAGGTAGTCGCTGAACTGGAGAATCACGCGACCGGTGACGACCTGATCGGTGTCGACGCCGAAGAAGGTGACCGCGTCTTCGAGGAAGAAGCGGGAGCGCTTGTACGGGTCGATGTTGCGCTCGTCGAGCGTGATCTCGATGTCGGGCTGGAACTCGGGCAGGTCGCCCGGCGACAGCGGCGACTCGGGCACGTTGATCGGATCGAAGGTCGCCACCGGCTCGTCGACGTCGCGCATGTAGAGGTCGAAGCGGCTCTTCCAATAGCCCGTGTACACCAGGCGCTCGCCGCCGTCGGGCAGGGGCAGCACGGTCGGCTGATCGCAGGCCGTGACCGCGTTGGTGTACTGCGCCATCGCGCCGGTGTCGAGGTCGATGCCGTAGATGTTGTCGACGCCCGAGCGGTCCGACGTGAAGTAGACGCGCTGGCCGTCGGCGCTGTAGACCGGCTCCTTGTTGTTGAATTCGTCGTTGGTGATCGCGTAGCGCTTCGACGGATCGCTCAGGTCGATGCGCACGATCTGGCTCGTGTCGCCCGACCACGTGGTGTAGGCCAGCCAGCGGCCGTCGGGCGAGAACGCCGGCGCGGCGTCGAAGGGCTCGTCGCGCGTGACGTTGGTGACGTTGAGCGTCTCGAGGTCGATCTGGAAGATGTCGGAGCGGCCGTCGAGATTGCCCGCGAAGGCGATCGTCCGGCCGTCGGGCGAGAAGCTCGGCGCGAGCTGCTGCTCGACCTCCATGTCGATGATCTGGTGCAGGCCGCCCTCGAGGACGTCGATCAGGATCAGGCTGTAGCCGCTCTCGCGCTGCGCGAAGGCCGCGAGGTAGTTGCCGTCGGGCGAGAAGCCGAGGTCGGAGCCCGCCCGCCGCGCGACCGTGCCGTATTGCGACACGATGCTGCGCACCTGACGATCGAGCCCGCGGGTCAAGACGCGCAGGCGACGGCGGTTCTGGGCGTCGAAGAGCGAGACGTCGATCTCGGCCTTGTCGGTGGTCAGGGCCGCGACCAGATCGCCGCTGGGCGAGGCCGCCGCCGAGGTCTCGAAGCCGCCGCCCGAGCCCGGGTCGAGGCGGAACGGACGGCCGAAGTCGCCCGGCTCACCGGTGCGCACCAGCTCGTTGAGGTAGCGCGTGCGCAGCCAGCGGCGGAACTCGAAGTCGAAGTCTTCGACGCCGAGGCGGAAGACGCGCTGGATCGCGCGGCCGATGTCGGAGCCGACGGTGTTGCGCATCTCGTAGATCAGGTCGTTGATCGAGTCCTTGCCCCAGCGCTCCTCCATGAACTCGAAGACCGCGTGGCCGTAGCGATAGGCGAAGAAGCCGCCGCCCTGCATGCGGATCGACGGAATGCGGTCGTTGACCACGGCGTCGCGGATGTACTTCTTGTCGGCCAGGGTCTCGTCGTCGGCCATGAACGACGCCATGCCCTCCATGAACCACAGCGGCGGGCGTCCGCGCAGGCTGCCGCCCAGCTTGCCGCGGAAGAGGATGTGGTACTGGAAGATGTGGGTCAGCTCGTGCTTGATCAGCGCGTACAGATCGGGCTCCGGCAGGTCGACCGGCAGCACGATGCGGAAGCGCACGGGCGTGGCGAACGCCTGCGCGCCCTGGGGAATGCCGTTGATGATGATGTTGTTCTGCAGGAACGCCGAATGCGTCGCGTAGATGATCAGCGGCGTCGGCTCCTGGATCTGGTAGTCGAAGGCCCGCGACAGCTCGTCGTAGGCGCTCTCGGCCAGCGACACCGTGCGCTGCAGGCGCACGTCGTCGGCGTCGCTGTAGTACACGTTGAAGTGCGGCGAGCGGTAGATCTTCCAGTCGAAGTCGCGGTATTGGATGCGGTTCTGACCGAATTGGGCCGCGGCGGCGCCGGCGAGGGTCACCAGCAGCAGCGCGAAGACGAGAGCAGGACGGAGGAAGCGACGGCGCACAGGGATTCTCCTTGGCGTGCTGGGCGTGCAGAAGGGACGTGCGGGAGCGGCGGCAGCGACTATTCGGTGAAGACGAAGCGCGTCGCCTCGACGTCGCGCTGGGCGAAAATGCCGACGATGCGGTCTTCGAGCGCGTAGAGGTTCTGGAACATGCCGACCAGCGGATCGGCGCGCTCCCCTTCGTACTGCTTGAAGTCCTTGAAGTTGTCGTCGTAGAGCAGCTCACCGGTGGTGCCGTCGAAGAGCATCATCACGATGTCGTATTCGAAGCCGGTTTCCTCGACCAGCACCTGCCGCAGGTAGGTGCGGCCGTCGAACGGCGAGACGTATTCTTCAGTGCGGTAGCCGCTGCGGTCCTGGATGTCGAAGTCGAGGCTGCCGGCGAGGATCAGGTCGGTCTGCAGGCGCTCGCCGACCGCCTGCCAGAAGCCGCGGTCCTCGGCGAGGGCGAGCAGGTCGTAGGTCGGGTAGTCGACCGGGCCGCTCTCGAGCAGCTTGAGGTCGGTCTGACGGCGCAGGGTCTTGGTCAGGTAGCGCTCGAATTCTTCCTGCAGATCGATGTCGCTGGCGCGCCCCGGCAGGCGCTCCTCACCCTCTTGCTGCACCATGATGAAGGGCAGCGGCGCGAGCGTGCGGAAGGGTGAGAGATCGACCCGGGCGCGCACCGGCAGCGTCAGCTTGACGTTGACCGACGAGGCGAAGACCGGCAGCGCGCTGGCCAGGATGAAAACGGCGGTGAAAACGGCGACGCGGTGACGCTGAATCATGGGGCTCCCTCGATGCGCTCGTCGGTCGGGGCCGCGACCTGATCGACCGGCCGGAAGGCGCGGTAGAACTCGACGAAGCGGGCGTAGTTCTGCCGCAGCTCTTTGTTGCCCGGCGCAGCCTTGACCGCGCGCTGGTAGTAGGCGAGCGCGTTGTCGAACTGGCCGAGGGCCTCGTAGGCAACGGCGATGTTGTTGAGGTTGCGCGGATTGTTCGGATCGAGCTGCTCAGCCTGGCGATAGCGGAAGAGTGCCTCGGCCCACAGGCCGCGCTGGGCCATGCGGGTGCCGAAGAGCATCTGGCTGTCGGTCGTGCTGGGCGGCGTGATCGTCGCGGGCGGGCCGCTCGCGGTGCCGCTGCCGCAGGCCAGCGGCAGAAAGGCCGCGCACGCGAGCAGCAGGACGATGGCGCGGGGCGCGCGGGAGTTGGCGCGTTGCGCGCGGGAGTTGGCGCGGGTCGCGCGGGGACTGTCGGACGCGTGTCGATCGTGGTTCACCATCTGGCCTACGAGTGTACACCCGCGCCGGAAGATGCGTCACGGACGCGGGACGGAACGGATCGAGCGCTGGATCAGCGGCGGATTCTCGAACGTCGGCCGTCGGCGCTACGCCGACCGGCCCTCCATCTGACGCAGCAGCCGCACCAGGCGCGCCTGGAGTCGCGCCACCCGCCGCGCCATCGTCAGCGCGCGCATGCCGCCCGCCGCCGCCGCGTCGGCCAGCGCCGAATCGCGCGGCAGCCGATCCGCCGCGCCGTAGATGCGGCCAAAAAACGCCGAGGGCGGCACGTCGAGCGCCATCAGGACCATCAGCACGTGGCGCATCTGCAGCTCGATGCGGCCGGCGAAGAGCTGCGCCAGATAGCCGCGCGAGAGGCCCGCGCGACGCTCGATCGACGCCAGCGACACGTCCCACGCCTCGACCAGCGTGCGCAGCTGCGCACGCACGCGCGCGGCCTCGCGCGCGGCGGCGTCGGGCGATGGGCGTGCGTCGGCCATGGCCGCACCCTACGGAGCGCAGCCGCGGCCGCGCAAGGCAGCAAAAGTCTGCCCTTGACCGCGCGGCCCTGCGCCGCCGTGCGGCGCGAACGCGCGGCGACCATGCCGCCGCGCGGCATGGTCGCTTGACACCGGCGCCGCACTCCGGCAAACTTTACCGACCGGTAAGTAAACGTCCTGCCGCGGCATATCAATGCCGCAGCCATCGACGACCGCGCCCTTTCACCCTTCGCCCCGGACACGCATGACCGCAGCCGCCAAGACCGACCTGACCGCCCCCGTCGCCGACCTCTTCGACGACGCCCGGGTGGCGTCGATCTACCGCACGGCGGCCGAGCTGATCCACGCCAAGGGCTTCGCCGGCACGTCGATGAACGAGATCGCCGAAGCGGCCGATCTCACCAAGCCGGGCCTCTACTACCACGTGAAGAACAAGCGCGAGCTGCTCTTCCGGATCACCAGCTTCGCCATGGATCTGCTCGATGCGCGCGTCGTCGCGCAGGCCGAGTCGATCGACGAGCCGGCCGTGCGGCTGCGCACGATCGTCCACGGCCACGCCCGCCTGCTGCTGCACGAGCCGGGCGCGCTGGCGATCCTGATCGACGAGGTCGACGGCCTCGATCCGCAGCAGCGGGCGATCATCACCCGCCGCAAGCGGCGCTACTACGACTTTCTGCGCGACGCGATCATCGATCTGCAGCGCGCCGGACGCCTGCGTCCTGCGACCCTCGATCCGACCGTCACCGCCTTCAATCTGCTCGGCATGATCATGTGGACCGCCCGCTGGTACCGCGTCGACGGCGCCCTCGGGCCCGACGCCGTGGCCGACACCGTGGCGACCATGGCGATGCACGCCGTGCTCGGCGACGACGACGCGCAGCAGCGCACCACGATTTCCTGAACCGTTTTTGTCTACGCCTTCCAGCCAACCCGACCACACCGACGAGGCACCCCCATGAACGAGACCATCCACGTAACCGAAGCCGAAGCGATGAAGGTTGCCGAAGCCTCGCGCGAGACCGAATGGAACCGCCCGAGCTTCATGCGCGAAATGTTCCTTGGCAACTTCCGCGCCGATCTCATCCATCCCTTCCCGCTGAGCCAGGATGAGCGTCCCGAGTTCGCCGCGTTCTACAGCGCGCTCGAAACCTTCATGCGCGAGCACGTCGACTCCGACCAGATCGACGCGACCGGCGAGTACCCGGCCGACGTCATCGACGGCCTGCGCAAGCTCGGCGCCTTCGGCATGAAAATTCCGAAGGAATACGGTGGCCTCGGCTTCAGCCAGGTCGAGTACGGCAAGGTGATGAGCCTGCTCGGCGGTCTCGACGGCAACATCTCGGCGCTGCTCTCCGCCCATCAGTCGATCGGCGTGCCGCAGCCACTCAAACTGTTCGGCACCGAGGACCAGAAGAAGAAGTACCTGCCGCGCTGCGCCAAGGGTGAGATCTCGGCCTTCGCCCTGACCGAGGCCCAGGTCGGCTCCGACCCGGCGCGCATGACGACCACCTACACGGTCGACGAGAACGGCGACTTCATCCTCGACGGCGACAAGCTGTGGTGCACCAACGGCACCCTCGCCGACCTGCTCGTGGTCATGGCCTGCCACGCCGAGACCAAGAAGATCTCCGCCTTCGTGGTCGAGACCGCCTGGGAGGGCGTCGACGTCGTCCGCCGCTGCCACTTCATGGGCCTGCGCGCGCTCGCCAACGCGGTGATGTCGTTCCGCAACGTCCGCATCCCGAAAGAAAACCTGATCGGCCGCGAGGGCCGCGGCCTGAAGATCGCGCTCACGACCCTCAACGACGGCCGCCTGTCGATTCCGAACGGCTCGGTCGGCGCGGGCAAGATGGCGCTCAAGATCTGCCGCGAGTGGTGCGCCGAGCGCGTCCAGTGGGGCAAGCCGGTCGGCAAGCACGAGGCGATCTCGCACATGCTCGCCGACATGGCCGCCACCACCTTCGCGATGGAGTCGGTCGCCCAGCTCGCCACCGAGATGTCGAACCGCGGCGGCTTCGACATCCGCCTCGAGGCGGCGGCGGCGAAGGAGTGGAACACCTGCCGCGCCTGGGAGATCATCGACGACACGATGCAGATCCGCGGCGGCCGCGGCTACGAGACCGCCTACTCGCTCGCCGCGCGCGGTGAGAAGCCGATCGCGGTCGAGCGCCTGATGCGCGACTACCGCATCAACAAGATCTTCGAGGGCTCGAGCGAGATCATGCATCTCTTCATGGCCCGCGAGGCGGTCGACAAGCATCTGCAGGTCGCGGGCGCGATGATCGATCCTGAGGTCGACGCCGCCGGCAAGGCCGCCGCGCTGCCGGCGATCAGCGCCTTCTACGCGTCGTGGTACCCGACCCGCTGGCTGCCGACCGGCAACTTCAAGGAGTTCGGTCGCCTGGCACGCCACATGCGCTTCGTCGAGAACCACACGCGCAAGCTGTCGCGCGAGATCTTCCACGGCATGATGGTCCACCAGGCGCGGATGCAGAACAAGCAGATGTTCCTCTTCCGCATGGTCGACGTCGCCAACGAACTCTTCGCGATGGCGGCGACGGTCAGCCGCACGCACGCGATGATCGAGGCCGGCCTGCCCGAGGCCGAAAGCGCGCGCGAGCTGTGCGAGCTCTTCTGCCGCGGCGCCCGCCGCAAGGTGAAGCGCCTCTTCGTCGACCTGTGGCGCAACGACGACAACCGCAAGTACCGTCTCGGCAAGGACGTCGTCGACGGCAAGCACCTCTGGCTCGAGGCCCTGATCGCGGGCTTCGGCGCGCCGCAGCCGGCGGGCATGAACCAGGTCGAGGTGCCGCTCACCGAGGCCGATTCGCTGCACGCGGCGATGACCAAAACGGCCGACGCGGAGACGCCGGTCACCGCCGACGTGGTCCAGGGCGGCTGACGCCGACCGCGCTGACGCGCCCAACGCGGGCGCGTGAAACGGCGTCGCGGGGTATCCACCTCGCGGCGCCGTCGGTCGTTTTGTTCGATACGCTTGCCTGCAGGCACCCGCTTCCGAGGAGGATCCCCCCGATGACCGTCGCCGCGCCCGTTCGTCCGTCCGCTTCGCCCGCACCGTCCGCCGCCGCGCGTCCGCACGACGCGCCGCCGCCGATCGACGCCGACACCTTCCCCGACAGCACCGACGCCCAGCAGGACGCCGCGATCGCCGATCTGAACGCCCATCGCGCCGACTGGGCCGCGCTCGGCATTCGCGACCGGCGCGCGATCCTGGGCGAACTGCTCAAGGACTTCACGGCAATCGCCGACCGCTGGGCCGACGCCGTCCGCCGCGCCGAGGGCATCCCTGCGGACATACCCACCGCGGCCGAGGAGTGGCTCGCCGGGCCGTACCTGATCCTGCGCAACATCCGCCTCCTGGCCGAGACGCTGGCGGATATCGAGCGCCACGGCGCGCCGCAGATCCCCGGGCCGGTGCGCACCCGCGCCGACGGCCGGGTGACGGCGCGGGTGTTCCCGCAGACCGCCTACGACCGCATCTTCTACGGCGGCGTGCGCGCCGAGATCTGGCTGCCGCCGGGTACCGATCGCGCGACGATCGCGTCGTCGATGGCGCGCGCCTACCGCCGCACGCCCGAGCCGGGCACCTGCCTGATCCTCGGCGCCGGCAACGTCTCGTCGATCGGTCCGATGGACGCGCTCTACAAGCTTTTCGTCGACAAGCAGGCGGTGCTCTACAAGATGCATCCGCTCAATCCGTATCTCGGCCCGCTGATGGAAGCGGGCTTTCGCGCGCTGCTCGACTGGGGCGTCCTGCGCGTGGTCTCCGGCGGCGTCGACGTCGGCGCACGGCTGGTGACCCACGACGGCGTCGACGAGATCCACATCACGGGCAGCGACAAGACGGTCGAGGCGATCGCCTTCGGCACCGGCGCGGAAGGCGCCAAGCGCAAGAAAGCGGGCACGCCGCGCCTCGACAAGCCGATCAGCTCGGAGCTCGGCAACGTCTCGCCGGTGATCGTCGTGCCGGGTCCGTGGACGCCGGCGGAGATCGACTACCACGGCGAGAACCTGGCGGCGATGCTGGTCAACAACGGCGGCTTCAACTGCAACGCCGCGCGCGTGATCGTCACCCACAAGGACTGGCCGCAGCGCGCGGCCCTGCTCGACGCGGTGCGGCGTCATCTCCTGGCGACGCCGCTGCGCCAGGCGTACTACCCGGGCGCGGCCGAGCGCCACGCGCGCTTCGTCGAGGCCCATCCCGAGGCCGAGCGCTTCGGTCAGCCGCGCGACGGCGAGCTGCCGTGGACGCTGATCACCGATCTCGATCCCGACCACCGCGACGACATCTGCTTCCAGACGGAGGCGTTCTGCGCGGTCTTCGGCGAGACCGCGCTCGCGGCGTCGGACACGGCCGACTTCCTCGCGAAGGCGGTGGCGTTCTGCAACGACACGCTCTGGGGCACGCTCAACGCGACCCTGCTCGTGCATCCGACGACCGCCCGCCGCGCGGCGACCCGCGGCGCGGTCGACCGCGCGATCGCCGATCTGCGCTACGGCACGGTGGCGATCAACAACTGGGCGGCGGTCGGCTACGGTCTGGTGATCACGTCGTGGGGCGCGTACCCGGGCCACGATCTGCAGGACATCCAGTCGGGCACGGGCGTGGTGCACAACACGCTGATGTTCGACGACGTCGAGAAAACCGTGGTCCATCTGCCGTTCGTCATGCGCCCGAAGCCGCCCTGGTTCCCGAGCCACCGCACCTCGCTCGGCCTCGCCAAGCGCCTGACCGCCTTCGAGGCGGCCCCGTCGCCGGCGAAGCTGCCCGGCATCCTCTGGCAGGCGCTGCGCGCCTGAGCGGACTCGCCTCAGCGAACGTCGCCCGCCGGTCCGACGACGCGCGGCGCCGCATCGGCGCGGTCGAGCGCATCGGCGCGGCGACGCAGCGATTCGATTTCACCTGCCAGCCAGCCGTTGACCGCCACCGCCTGATCCCACGACGCGCGCGCGGCATCGAGCGCGGCGCGGCGCGCGGCGCTGTCGGGCGCGGCCATCAGCGCACGCAGCCAGTGGACGGAACCGCGGCGCTGGGCCAGATCCGCGGGACTGCCGCCGGCGGTCGCGTGCGCGTCGAGGCGCGCCGCCACGTCGGCGGCCAGCGCCACCGGATCGTCGCCGTCCTGCCGCGACGGCTGCGCGAGCGCGAGCTCGGCGCGCGCCAGCAGATGATCGATCATGACCAGCTGCACCTCGAGGCTACTCGTGCGCGCCGATGTTTCCGCGAAGGTCCAGGCGCGCCGCGCCTCGGCGCGGGCGCGCGACGGATCCTCGCCCGTGCGCAGCACCCAGCGCAGCGCGATCGTCGCGATCTGCAGCCGGCCGTCGGCAATGCGCGCGACCGTCACCGGCTCGGTCCGCCCGCGCTCGGCGGTGAGCAGCAGCTGATAGCCGCGCTGCGCCTGCGTCAGCAGCGCCGTCGGATCGTGCCCGCGCATGACGCGGTAGTGCGCCCACGCGATCCACAGCGCCGGCAGGCGCGAGAGGTACCACGGATCGTCGGGCACGAGCGCCCGCGCGCGCGCGGCGAGGGTGATCGCGGTGCGCATCCACGGCGCCGGATCCTCGCCGACGAGGTATGCGTGACGCGCGCGCAGCCAATAGGCGTCGCCGAGCAGCGAGTCGCCCCAGGCGCTGGTGCCGCGGATGGCGAGGAAGCGCCGGTAGCTGGCGACCGCCGCCGCGACGTGATGCAGATACGGCGCGCCGCGGTCGAAGCGCTCGCCCACCAAGAGCTCGTGGACGGTGCCGAGGTTCGAGTGGTTCGACGCCCAGTCGGGATCGCGCGCGATCGCGCGCTGCAGGACCGCGATCGACAGCGCGGCGTCGATCCGGATGTCGGCGGGCGTGTAGAAGTGGCCGTACACGGCGCGCTGGTAGTGGAGATGGCCCAGGCTGGAGTCGATGCTCGCGCGGCGCAGGCTGCCGAGGCGCAGCGCCTGGCGATGATGGCGAATGCCGAGATCGTAGTACGGCCGCGGATCGATGCCGTGCGCCCAGGTCATCGACGCCAGGCCGAGCCGGTGGACGATGTCGGCGAGCCGCTCGTGCGCCTGCGGATCGCGCGGGAAACGCGTCACGGCCCGCCGCGCCTGTCCCCAGGCGTCGACCAGCATCGGCCGCGGATCGTCGCTGTGGATGCCGCCGAGCGCGTCGGCCGTGACCGCGATGACCGCCGCCGACAGCTGCCAGCCGCGGGCGTCGTCGGGCGTCAGGTTGCGGCCCGCGACGCAGGCGGCGAGCCCTTCGTCGGCGCGCGCGGTCAGGGCGGCGCGCGAGGTGTCGGCGGTGTAGCGCACCCAGCCCTGCAGGGCGAGCAGGGTGCGGCACAGGCCGATGTGCGCGCGCGGATCGGACGGCGCCGCGCGCGCGGCCCCGCGGTAGGCGTCGGCCGCCTGCACGTAGGCGTCGATGGCGTCGTCGATCGTGGCGTTGCTTTCGGTCAGCGGCACGGCGCGCGTCGCGTGGACGTCGCCGCGCAGCAGCTGCGCCTCGTAGAGCCACGGCCGCTGCGCCTGCGCGCGATCGGCCGCCGCGAGCGCGTCGTCGTAGCGTGATTCGACGAGGGCGAGCCGGCCTTCGACGTAGTCGGGCGACGCGGTCATGCCGCCGGCGTCGCGCAGCAGCCGCACCGCCGGCTCGCGAAAGCGCTGCACGGCCGCCACGCGGCTGGCGTCGCGCAGGCGCCCTTCCTCGTTCGCGGCGTGCTGCAGCGCCGCGCCGTACTGCCGGCTGCGCGCCGTGCCGAGCGCGTAGGCGACGGTCGGGCCGCGCCGGCCCGCGTCCCACGCGCGCTGCAGATGATCGGCGGCGGCATCGTCGTGACCCAGGGCGAGATGACCGACGCCGAGGGCGTGATCGATCGCCGCGCGCACGGTCGGATCGTCCGCGGTGCGCCGCGCCGCCGCGAGCGCGTCGAGCCGCTGCGCGACGCCGGCGCGGGTCGAGGCATAGCGCGCAGGCTCGCCCAGATGCGCGGCGCGCATCGACCAGCGCAGATGATCGGCGATCTCGCCGTAGCGGCGCACCTCGCGGCGTCGGTCGTTCTGGTGTGCGCGCAGCGCGACCAGCGCGAGCGCACCGAGCACCAGCAGCGCGACAGCGATCGCCGCCGGCCCGCGCCGCCGGCGCAGCGGCTGCGCGAGCCGGGTCCACAGCGCCGGCGTGCGCGCCACGATCGTCTCGTCGCGCAGGATGCGCTCGAGATCGACGGCGAGATCAGCCGCGCGTCGGTAGCGATCGTCGGGACGCGGCGCCAGGCAGGTCACGAGCACGGTTTCGAGCGCGCGCGGCAGATTCGGATCGAGCCGCCGCGGCGCGGTGGGCAGGTCGCCGCGCGCGGCGGCCATCAGGGCGTCGG
>JBCCOR010000084.1:0-11497 GCA_039025295.1 Acidobacteriota bacterium | reverse complement strand
GGGCCGAGGCGCAGGCCATCGCGCACGCCGGGCAGCAGATAGGGCGCGCTCGACATGTTTTCCATGCCGCCGGCGACGACGACGCGGAATTCGCTGCAGCGCAGATCGTTGGCGGCGCTCATCACGGCGCGCATGCCGGAGCCGCACACCTTGTTGAGCGTGATGGCGCCGGTCGAGGTCGGGCAGCCAGCGCCGAGGGCGGCCTGGCGCGCGGGCGCCTGGCCCTGGCCGGCGGTGAGCACGCAGCCCATGTAAACCTGTTCGATGGCGTCGGGCTGGAGACCGGCCCGGCCGACGGCGCCGGCGATGGCGACCGCGCCGAGCGCGTGGGCGGGCACGGCGGCGAGCTGGCCCTGAAACGCGCCGATGGGGGTTCGGACCGCGCTCAAGATCACGACTTCCTGCATAATCGCTCCATGTCGATGCGTGTCGAAGACAGTGAAATTCGTCCGGAAGGCAGACGAGGAAGGGACGCCGATCGTAGCACAGACGCGCCCGCCTCTCCGCCGCCGGCTTCCCCAACCACCGGCCGCCCGGGCGCGCCCGCGCCCCCGGGCGTGCGCGTGCTCGGCGTCGATTTCGGCGAGAAGCAGATCGGGCTCGCGCTCTCCGATCCGACGGGCGCGATCGCGCTGCCGCGGGGCGTGCTCGAGCGCACCACCGACCGGCGCGCGGTCTACGCCCTCGCCGCCATCGCGCGTGAGGAAAACGTCGGCCTGATCGCGGTCGGCTGCCCGCGCCACGTCGACGGTTCGCCGACCGCAATGACCGAACGCACCGCGCGCTTCGCGCGCAAATTGGCCCGGGCCGCCCGCCTGCCGGTGCGCCTGGTCGAGGAGACGCTGACCTCGCGCGAGGCGGTTGCGCGCCTGCGTGCGGCCGGCTACGACGAGCGCAGGCGCAGCGACCGCCGCGACGCGATCGCCGCCCAGCTGATCGTCGAGGACGCCCTCGGCGGCGCCGGTCGCGCGCTCGACGACGCGTCGGAGGGCGCCTCATGAACGCGCGCAAAGCGGCCGTGCGCCGCCGCCGTCGGCCGGGCTGCCTCGGCCGCCTCGTGCGCCTCGCGCTGGTCGTGACGGTTCTCGCCGCGCTCGCGCTCGGCGGCGCGGCGTACGTCGCGTGGACCGAGATCCACACGCCGCGCCCGCTGCCGCCGGAGGGCGTCACGCTCGAGATTCCCAGCGGCACGTCCGTGCGCGGCATCCTGCGTCGGCTCGAGGACGCGGGCGTGATCGGCGACGCGCGCCTGGCGTTCGTCTACCTGCGGGCGGTGCGCCGCGATCCGACGCTGCGCGCGGGCGAATACCGCTTCGAGGGTGCGCCGACGCTGCCGACGGTGGTCGATCGGCTGATCGCCGGCTCCAACGTCAGCTATCCGCTGACGCTGATCGAGGGCCTGACGCTCGAGGAGGCCGCCGACGCGATCGTCGCCGCCGGCTTCGGTGCGCGCGAGGTGCTCCTCGCCGAGATGCGCGATCCGTCGCGTATCGCCGATCTCGATCCCGACGCGATCACCCTCGAAGGCTACCTGCATCCCGACACCTACCATCTGGCGCGCGGCACCACCGAGGCGCAGCTGGTCGATCTCCTGGTCGATACCTTCCGCCGCCGCTGGCAGCGCGAGATCGCGCCGCTCCTGCCGGCGACCCCGGTCGAGAACCGCGTCGTCGGCGGCGTGCCGCGCTACGTCGTGCCCGAGGGGCTCAGCGTGCGCAAGCTGGTGACGCTGGCGAGCGTGGTCGAAAAAGAGGCGCTGCTCGACGAAGAGCGCCCGGTGATCGCCGGCGTCTACGCCAACCGCCTGCGGCGCGGCATCGGCCTCTACGCCGATCCGACCGTGATCTACGCGCTCAAGCGTCGCGGCACCTGGGACGGCAACATCCGCAAGCCCGATCTGCGCGTCGACGATCCCTACAACACCTACGTCTATCCCGGCCTGCCGCCGGGCCCGATCGCCTCGCCGGGCCTGGCCAGCCTGCTCGCCGCGGCCGGGCCGGCCGACGTGCCCTATCTCTACTTCGTCAGCCGCAACGACGGCACCCACGTCTTCGCCGAAACGCTGCGCGAGCACAACCGCAACGTCGACGAATGGCAGCGCCGCTACTGGCGGCGCAAGCGCGCGGCCGAGGGTGCGCAGCGCTGAGCCGCCCGCGCGGAACGCGGTCGACGCGTGCGCGACGGCTCGGGTAGATTGATGGTCATGTGCCGATTCTCACATCGCCGCGACCCGATGCGGGCAGCGTGGACGCTGGCCATCCTCGCGCTCGTCGCCCTGGGCTGCCAGCCGCGTGCGCCCGCCGGGGATGCTGCGGCGACGCCGACGGCAGCGCCGCCGGCGTCGGTCGTCACCGAAGCCGAGCAGCAGCGCCTCGATGCGCGCCGGCTGCGCGCGCCCCTCGCGCATCACCGTTTGGCGCTCAACGCGCCAGCCAATGCCCGCTCGCCCGCCCTGAGCGCGGACGCCGACGGCACCGTCCATCTCACCTGGCTCGAGCCGATCGCCCAGGGCCATCGGCTGCGCCACGCGTCGCGGGCGCCCGGGGCTGAAGCCTGGTCGTCGCCGACGACGGTCGCCGAAGGGCCGGCGTTCTTCGCCAACTGGGCCGATCTGCCGCGCGCGGCGGCGCTGCCGGGATCGGACGACGGCCTCGTCGCCCACTGGCTCGACGATCTCGGCGACGACGTGTATGCCTACGGTGCGCGCCTCGCCCACCGCGGGTCGCCCGACGCGTCGTGGACGCCGCGCGGCTGGCTGCACGACGACACCTCGGCGGCCGAGCACGGCTTCGTCAGCTACGCCGTCGACGGCAACGCGCTGCGCGCCTTCTGGCTCGACGGTCGCGGCATGCCGGCGAACGGTCCGATGCAGCTGCGCACCGCGACGCTCGGCCGCGACGGCGCGCCGTCGGCGAGCGCGCTGGTCGATTCGCGGGTGTGCGAATGCTGCGCCACGTCGGCCGTCGCGACCGCCGACGGTCCGCGCATCGCCTACCGCGGCCGCAGCGACGAAGAAATCCGCGACATCTACGTTGCCCGGCCGCCCGATCCGGACGGTGAACCGACCGCCGCGGACGCGTCGTCGTGGCCCCGCGTTCGCGTCCACGACGACGACTGGCGCATCGGCGGCTGCCCGGTCAACGGGCCGGCGATCGCGACGACCGGCGCCCATCTCGCGGTCGCTTGGTTCACCGGCGCCGACGGCCGACCGCGCGTCCAGCTGGCGTGGTCCGATGACGACGGTCGATCGTTCGCGCCGCCGATCGTGATCGACAACGACGATCCGCTGGGCCGGGTGATGGTCGCGCCCGCGGGTTCCGACGCGGTCGTCGTCGTCTGGCTCGGCCGCGGCGGCGGCGGTCCGTCGAGCGGCGAGATCCTGCTGCGTCGCGTCGCGCGCGACGGCACCCGGCGGCCGCCCGCGGCCGCGGCCCAGCTGGCGCCGACCGTGATCCGCCGCAGCGCGGGCATGCCGCAGCTCGTCCGCGCGGGCGCGGATGACGGTTGGATCGCCGCGTGGATCGACAGCGACGCGGGCGTCGCCACGGCGCACATCGCGCCGGCGGCGTGGGGCGCGCCCGACGCGTCGCCGTGAGCGCGCGTCCCGCGCGGACGCACCTCGTGCGTCAGGCGGGCGTCATGTCGCAGTGCGTCAGCTTTGCCGCGATGCGGCAGGCGCAGCGAGGAAGCTTTCCCCGTTTTGATCGTGCCCCGCGGCCGATGGATGCGTGTGGCGGCGCGAGAGGGTTCCGTTAAACCACTGATGGATCAAGATTTGCTTCGGTGAATCGAGACTTGGCACTGGCTTTGCTTATCGTTAGAAAACATGTAATGTACGCGGCTATCGAAGGGTGACGAATCCATCGGCGTTCGATCCGATAGCCCAGCAGTCGACCCGCAGCGTACGACGATCTGTACCGTACGCAGACGCTATTGGTTTTCCGTCGCTGGCCATATGCCGGCGGCGCACGCGCAAGCGAGATAGATCTGCCGACCCGTCGCGATTCGCGCGATGCGGCTCGGCCCGGTTGGCGCCTTTTTAACAATTTTCGGCGCCTGTAGACGTGGAGGTTATGGCAATGGACAGCGGTTTCATCGCTCCATCGATCGGTCGCGGCGTCGATGACACGACCGACCGGCTGCACACGCACAGCATTCATCCGCCGCCGCACGCGGCAGTTCAACCCAGCGCCGCCGACGGCATGGTGATCGGCCGGGTCGAATCGACCCTCTTCGGCCAGCCCAACTGGGACATCGATCCGCAGCTGACGCCCAACGTCACGCCGCTGATCGGCAGCGAACGCACGCGCGACGACATCGTCGCCCAGATCGAACTTTCCGACCGCCGCGCCGCCGTGCTCCAGATCGAGTGGTCGGCGCTGCAGTCCGAGCGCTTCGAGCTGCAGGTGGTCGGCGGTGATCCGCGCCTGCTCGACGCGATCGACGAGCGCATCCGCACCCTCGGCACCGAGCTCGCCTCGCTCGCCGAAGTCAAGCTCACCTGAATCATTCCCGGTGCCGCATCGCCCGCTGCGCGCGGCCGATGCGCTTCGCTTCGCGCAGTCTGCGCCCGCTCAGTCGGTTCGGTGCGGCATCGCGTCGGCGAGCAGCGCGAGCAGCGTGCCGCGATCGAAGCGCGGCAGCGCCGCGTCGGCGGACGGCTCGACGACCTCGGCCGCCAGCTGGCGCTTGCGCGCGATCATGCGCGCGATCTTCTCCTCCAGCGTCCCCTCGGTGATCAGCTTGAACACCTGCACCGCGCGCCGCTGCCCGATGCGGTAGACGCGATCGGTCGCCTGATCCTCGCGCGCGGCGGTCCACCAGCGGTCGTAGTGCATCACGACCGAGGCCGCGGTCAGGTCGATGCCGGTGCCGGCCGCTCCCAGCGTGCCGACGAAGACCCGGCACGTCATGCGCGTCTGAAAGCGGTCGAGCGCCTTCTCGCGCTCGCGCGGTGACGCGGTACCGGTGAAGCCCGCGTGATCGACGCCGCGATCGCGCAGATGCTCGACGATCAGCGCCGCCATGCCGCGGAACTGGGTGAAGACCGCCACCTTCTGGCCGCTCTCGAGGCTCTCCTCGAGCAGATCGCGAAAGAGATCCCACTTGCCGCACGGCAGATCGCGCGCGGCGGTTCCGGCCAGTCCGTCGATGCCGAGGGCCGCGACGTCGATCGCTGCCGCCGTCGAGGCGTCGTCGCCGTCGTCGTACGCGCCGCCGCGTTCGCGCGCGTCGCCGAGCAGCAGCGCAGGATGCGCACACACCTGCTTGAGCGCGGTCAGCACCGCGAAGATGTGCATGCGGTTCGGGATGGCGTCGCCGTCGCGGGCGCGCGCCAAGGCGTCGGCCAGCGGCCGCGCGCGGTGTTCGACGATGTGGCGGTAGAGCGCGATCTGGACGTCGGAGAGGGCGCAGGCGCGCTCGTCCTCGATCTTGTCGGGCAGCTCGGCCAGAACGTCGAGCTTGCGCCGGCGGAGCAGGAACGGGGCGATGCGGCGGCGCAGGCCCTCGAGCCGCGCCGGATCGCCGTCGAGGCGCGGCGCCGCGTCGAGCGCGCCGTAGCGCCGCTGGAAGTCGGCGTCGGTGCCGAGATGACCGGGCAGCAGCAGATCGAAGAGGTTCTTGAGCTCGGCGAGGCGGTTCTCGATCGGCGTGCCGGTCAGGCCGAGGCGGAAGTCGGCCTGCAGCTGCGCGGCGGCGCGATGCGCCTGCGTGCTGCGGTTCTTCAGCTGCTGGATCTCGTCGAAGATCGCCGCGGCGAAGCGCACGCGCGCGAAGCGCGCCGCGTCGCGCCGCAGCACGCCGTAGGACGTGATGACGACGTCGCCGCGCCGCAGCGCCTCGGGCAGATGGCGCTGCGGCCCGTGGTGCACGACCGCCACGCGCGGCCGGCCGAAGCGCTGCATCTTCCGCCGCCAGTGGCTGAGCACGCTGGTCGGGCACACCACCAGGCACGGCCCGTCGACGCCGCGGCGCTGCAGCTCGACCAGGAAGGCCATCGCCTGATGGGTCTTGCCGAGGCCCATGTCGTCGCACAGCAGGCCGGCCAGGCCGTATTCGTGGAGGAACGACAGCCAAGCGACGCCGGTGATCTGGTACGGACGCAGGCTGCTGCCGTCGGGCGGCGCGTAGGGCGTTTGCGGCTGGCGGGCGAGCAGATGGCGCAGGCGATCGCGG
This sequence comes from Acidobacteriota bacterium, assembly GCA_039025295.1. Lineage (GTDB taxonomy): Bacteria > Acidobacteriota > Thermoanaerobaculia > Multivoradales > J023 > JBCCOR01. Next base: position 5,320 of record JBCCOR010000084.1, on the reverse strand, counting down.
TGGACATCGTCGGCCGCTGCGGCCGCGTCGTCGATCTCCAGCGCCGCCGACTGCGCCGCGCCGAGGCGCAGCAGATCGCCCGCGTGCAGCCGCAGCGCGCGCGATCCGGCGTCGCCGTCGCTCCCGCCGTCGTCGTCGTCCGGGTCGAGCCGGTCGACGAGCGCGTCGAGCGTGGCGAAGGCCGGCGCGTCGAGATCGATCCAGCCGTCGTCGGTTTCGAGATGGCGCAGGCCGCGGCGGCGGGCGCTGAGCAGATCGGCGAGCGCGACCGTGTGTTCGCCGAAGCCGTAGCGCACGTCGAGCCACAGCCAGCCGCGCTCGTCGATGGCGTCGTCGGGCTGCCAGCGCGCGCGGCCAGGGGCGATCACGATGCGGTCGTGATCGCGCCACACCTGCATCGACCCGAGCGCCTCGTCGACCACCAGGCCGCCGGCGTCGACCGCGTCGCGATGGTCCTCGAGCAGCGCGGGCACGCGGCCGCGCGCCAGGCGCATGCGCGTCGGCGGCTTGAAGCGTCTGTCGCGGCCGGGCGTTTCGAGCTCGGCGAGCAGCTCGAGCTCGGGCACGTAGACCAGATCGCCGTAGGTGAAGCGGGCGAGATCGTCGCGGGCGAAGAAGCGCGCCTCGCCGTCGGCCTGGAGCGCGCGGATCACCGGCCGCACCTCGACGCGGTCGAGGGTCGTCGACTCGGTGATCAGGAAGAGCGCGCGCAGCGGCACGGGATGGAGCGCGAGATCGGCCTGGTCGGGGAAGTGTTCGGCGAGCAGCGCGAGGACGGCGCGCACGCGCTTGCGCGGCAGGACGAGATCGAGGCGCGGGCGTCCGTCGGGTGCGCGGTGCTGGAGGGTGAAGTCGCCGCGCGCGGGGTCGATCGCGGGATGGAAGGTGCCGTCGTCCCAGCCTTCGCGCAGCGCGTGGTAGGCGAGGCGGTGCCAGACGCTCGTTTCCCAGGCCTGGCCGCGGGTCGGCATGCCGCGTTCGGCGAACATCCGCTCCTGCGGACTCTGCTGCTGGCGCGCGAGCCGCGCGAGCAGCGCGGCGCGCGCCCGCGCGGGGGCGCTGCCGCCGACGTCGACGCGCGCGCCGAAGCGTTCGGCGAAGCGCTGTCGGCTGCCCGGATCGTCGTCGCGGTAGACGACCCAGCGCGCGTCGGCGTCGCCGCGCGGGCCGAGCGCGAGGCCGGCGTCGATATCGACCCGCGCCGCGTCGAGCGGCCGCGGATCGCCCTCCATCGCCAGCCGCGCCAGGCGTCCCCAGATCGTGACGCGCAGCGCGTCCTCGAGATCACCGCCGTCCGCGGCGCGCGCGATCGCGTCGGCGCGCTGCCGGGCGTGGCGCAGCACCAGGCCGAGCATTTCGAGATGGCTGCAGGTGCGCCGCCGGCTGGCCTTGCAGGTGCACAGCCGGCGCGCGCGCGCCTCGCCGTCGGCGGGCGCGATGCGGATCGGCGCGCTGCCGTCGTCGCAGGCCAGGCCGACGCCCCGACGATGCCACTCGAGATCGTGGACCGCCGCGTCGTGGCGGGACGTCGACGTCGATGCGGTCACGAGGGTGATATCGATGGGGACGCGGATGCGTCGGGGCGTGGGCGTGAACGACTCAGTAGGTCATCACGGGATCGAGCGACTTGGCCTGCGCGATCCAGCCTTCGACCAGGCTGAGTGCGGGGGTGGCGCGGGTCAGACGCTTCTCGGCGTTGACCTCCTGCATCTTCTTGGTGAGGTTCTCGGCGTTGCGGTTGCGCAATTCCTTGACCGTGTCGACGCCGGCGGCCTCGAGCAGCTCGCTGAACTGCTTGCCGATGCCCTTGATGCGCATCAGATCGGCGAGGTTGGTCCACTTCAGGATCAGCGCTTCGGGAATGTCGCAGCCTTCGGCGGTGCGCTTGCGGCCGCCGCGATCGCAGCAGTGCTTGAGCAGCGCGGCGGTGGTCTTGATGCCGTGGGCGGCCAGCTTCTCGCCGTACGCCGGGCCGATCCCTTCGATTTCCTGGATGCGATAGCTCATGGTGCAAATCTCCTCGCGAGGTTGTGCGCGTCGCGTTCGGCGGCGCGCATGGGGAACGGCGGGCGTGCCGTTCCACGAATGCTGTCAACGTGCGGCGATTTTATGCTGAAGCGTCGGAATCCGGGGAAATCGCGTCGGCATGGACGGCTGCCGCTTCGGTGCGGCTGCGCGCTGCGGCCAGGTAGTCGCTGGCGGCGGCGCAGAACGACGGTGCCCAGACGTGGCCTTCGGGAAAGACGTGCGTCTCGACCGCGACGCCGAGTTTGCCGAGCGCATCGAGATCGGCGTTCATCTTGGCGGCGGTGTACCAGCCGTCCTCTTCGCCGCGGCCGAGCAGCACGGGCGGCAGGCGCGGCGCGGGCGCGCCGTCGAGACCGGCGACGACGTCGGGCGGCACGTCGCCGGCGAGGGCGATCAGGCCATCGGGTCGATGGCCGGCGAACGCGGCGGCGCGGTAGGTCATCGCCACGCCCTGGGAGAAGCCTGCGAAAACCATCGGTCGGGCGGCGCCGCCCAGCTGCGTGCGCACGGCCGCGATCGTGGCGCCGACGTAGCGGATGTTGTCGGCGATCATCGCGTCGCGGCCCGCCGACGTCATCCACGAGCCGACGATGCGTCCGCTGCGGGTGTATAAGCGGTGCAGGCCCTCGATCGCGCAGATCGTCCAGTGGCGGGCGTCGGGCAGCTGACGCAGCACGTCGAGCAGATGGCGCGCGGTTTCGCCGTAGCCGTGGAAGGCGACGAGCAGCGGTCCGCCCTGCGCGGGCGCGTCGGCGCCGCGCCAGACGAGATGATGGCCGTGGATCAGGGTCGGGACGCTGCCGGTCTCGATGATCGGCGCGTCGGCGTCGGCGTCGCCGGCGCCGCGGTGGTCGGATGCGGTGTCGTTCACGATCAGGCCTCGTTCGGTGCGGACGGTTCGTGGATCGATTGCCAGCCCGGGCAGTGGAAAACCGGCAGGCGCGGATAGCGCGGATAGCGCGGATCGTCGTCGGAGCGTCCGCAGCGGATGAAGGTGCTGGTCTTCGAGCGCAGCACCTGCAGATGCTGGCAGCTGGCGCACTGCCCGGCGGTGCTGGCGACGGCGTCGCGGTCGGCGTCGGTGGGCGGTGCGATGGCCATGGCGGCTACCTTAGCGCGTTGGTGGCCTCAGGGCGCCGGCTGGGCGCCGTCGCCGCGTCGCGGCGCGTTTACAGCTCTGTTACCTGTGGCCGTGTAACGTTTGTCGCGCGGATGCGTAAGAGTCTATGTGAACGGGTTGAGCGCGCGTACGGTGCGCGTCCACCCGCAGACCTGCCGGTGTCCCCCTGAGCGCGTCCGCGCAACAGGTCCGTGACAATGGACACCGCGGCCGCGCGCACCCACGGCTCCGTCCGGCGCGCAGCTCACGTCCTTTCTCCTCCAGACGCGCGTCCACCGCGACGTTGCACCTGCCCGACGCACACCAAGGGGACCGCCTACGCGGTCCCCTTCGGCCTTTCTGGGGATCTTGCTTGTGCGCCGCGCTGCCTGTGCGCTGAGGTCGTGAGGCAGGCTCGAAAGATAGAACAAGCCGTGATCAATCTGGATCGACTCTCCGACGAAGAACGCGTCGACCCTGCGGTCGCGCTGTGGGACAGCGCGGTGGCGCGCCACCGCTGACGCCCGGTCAGGCGGAAGCGCTGGACGCCCGGGTTGCCGCGTATCGCGCCGACGGTGATGGCGGCACGCCGTGGCGTGCGTACATCGAGCGGATCGCGAATCGTCGTTGATGGCGCGTCCGCTCAGGATCCGAACCGTTACCGTAGCCGCAGCTGCTTCAGCTGATACGTGAACGCCTGCCGCGTGAGCCCAAGACTGCGCGCGGCCGCCGAGGCGTTGCCGTTGGCGCGTTCGAAGGCGTCGGTGATCAGGCGACGGCGTAGGGCGTCGAGACGGCCTTGGTACGACAGGTCGGCGTCGAGATCGAGCAGGGCGGCGACGTCGGGATCGCCGATCGGCATCGACGGCGACGCGTCGTCGGGCGGCGGATCGAGTAAGGACGGCGGATCGAGATGTTCGACGTCGATCGTGTCATCGGCCAGCGCAAGCGCGACCTCGAGGGCGTTGCGCAGCTCGCGGACGTTGCCCGGCCACGATTGCTGCCGCAGCCAGCGCCGCGCGGCCGGCGTCAAGCGCGGCGGCGACGGGCGCAGCGGACCTGAAGGATGGCGGGCGAGGAAGGCGTCGGCGATCGCCAGGGCGTCGCCGTCGCGACTGCGCAGGGGCGGCACGTCGAGCTGGGCGACGCGCAGGCGGTAGTACAGGTCGACGCGGAACGCGCCGTCCTGCACCTGCTGGGCCAAGTCGCGATGCGTCGCCGCGACGATGCGCACGTCGACCGGACGCGTGGCGCTCTCGCCGAGGCGGCGGATCTCGCCTTCCTGCAGCACGCGCAGCAGATGACCCTGCACCGACGCCGGCAGATCGCCGATCTCGTCGAGGAAGACCGTGCCGCCGCGCGCCGCCTCGAAAATGCCCTGGCGGTCGCGGTCGGCGCCGGTGAAGGCGCCGCGGATGTGGCCGAAGAGCTCGCTCTGGATCAGCGTCTCCGACAAGGCCGCGCAGTTGACGGCGAGAAACGGTCGGCTGGCGCGCGCGCTGCCGGCGTGGACGTGGCGCGCGAGCAGCTCCTTGCCGGTGCCGCTCTCGCCGATCAACAGCACCGGCACGTGCGCCCGACTCAGGCGCGTCAGCCGATCGATCACCCGATGCATCGCGGCGCTGCGGCCGATCAGGCCGGGCACGATCCGCTCGAGCGATCCCTGCGATGCGTCCGCATCGCCGCGATCGTCCGCGGCTGGCTCGGCCGATGCGTCGCGACGATCCGCATCGTCGCCCGCAGCGGCGACGACCGCTTCGCGCGCGAGCAGCGCGGCGGCGACGGCGAGCACGGGATCGTTCCCCGCGTGCGACGGGCCGATCAGCCGCAGCGCACCGTCGGGCGACGCGGCGACGATCGTCTCGTTCTCCGCGCCGCACTCGCCGCGGTCGCTGATGGCGTCGTCGGCCCGCGCATCGTCATCGGCCGACGACGCGATCCGCACCGTTGGCCAGCCGAGAGCATCGAGCAGGACGCGCGCTGCGTCATCGCGTTCATCTGCCGCGTCGCGGTCGGCGGCGGCGGTCAGATGTCGGGCGACGGCCTGCCACGGTCCGTCGACGCACGCGTCGAGGCGACGCGCCAGGCCGTCGGCGCCGCAGCGGTGGAGCACGGCGCGCGCTGCGGCCACCCGATCGACCGGCACCAGCGACGGCCGCGCCAGGGCGACGTCGAGCGTGAGGCGCGCGGCGC
>JBCCOR010000083.1:0-11499 GCA_039025295.1 Acidobacteriota bacterium | reverse complement strand
GAGAATCATCATTCACCTGGGAAAATGCTCGCATCACGCAAATGCCTCGACCGCAAAGGTCTCGATCGGGACGGCGCGCTGTGCATCCGCAGCGTCCGCCCCTGCGCCGAGGGCCGATCGCGCGAGCCGCTATTCTGCTGAACCTGTTGGGACACCATGCCGGAAAAGCCACCGACCGTAAGCGATGATCATCGGGCTGTTGATATTTACCGCGAGGCCGCACGCATCATTCACGAACGCGGCTTCGACGCCACGTCGATGGGTGACATCGCCGAAGCGGTCGATTTGACCAAAGGCGGCCTGTACTACTACATCAAGGGCAAGAAGGCGCTGCTCTACGCGATCATGGATTTCGCCATGCGCCTGATCGACGAGAACGTGATCGCGCCGGCCGAGGCCGAGAGCGATCCGGCCCGCCGCCTGGCGCGCATCCTCTCCGGCCACGCCCGGCTGATGGTCGAAGAGGTCGGCACGATGAGCATCCTCGCCTACGAGGAAGAGGGGCTCGACACCGCCCATCGCGCGCGGATTCAGGAGCGCAAGCAGGCGTACCACACGTTCATTCGCGACACGGTGGAAATGCTCATGCAGACCAGCGCCGAAACCGTCGGCGAAGATCTCGCGGGCGCGCCGCCGACCCCGGACATTCCGGAGATGAACGAACCGCCGTCGCCCGGCGACGAGTACAAGATCAAGAAGAAGGTGCTGCCGCTGCCGCCGATCACGCCCCGCCTGCGGGTCGACTCGGACCTCGCCGCCGCCAGCCTGCTCGGCATCATCCACTTCGTCGTGCGCTGGTTCGGCTCGAATCCCGAGGTCAAAAAGGGCGTGCTGATCACGCAGATCACCAACCTCTGCCTCTACGGCCTGGTGCGGCATCCGCTCCATCCCGACGACGGTGCGGTCATCGCCGAGCTGATCGAAACCGCCGCGGCCCAGCGCGGCGCCGGCGTCGGCTGAGCCCGTCGCGGCGCAGCGCGCCGCCCGTCAGCGCCCGGCGTCGGCGGCGGCCGCGCGGCCCCAGCCCTGCTGGAGCACCGCGCGCGCGTCGCGATCTTCCATCGCGAAATCGCGGCTGCCGCGCCGCTGCGGAATCCACTTCCACCAGAACATCCCGCGCAGCCACGAGCGGTCGGCGGTCTCCTCGATCGCCACCTCCATCAGCCGTCGGCGCAGCGCGCGGTTGGCCGCGTTGTCGCGGCTGGCCACGCGCCAGGGCTCGCGCGCCGCCTCCGGCCCGAGGTCGTAGCCGATCTCAGTGAGCACCACCGGCTTGCCGCCGTGCGCCTTCGACATCCGCTCGAGCTTGGCCATCGGCGCGGCCCAGGCGGCGCGGATGGTGTCGCGATCCGGCAGCCGTCGGTCGTGGTAGTCGACCAGCGGCACGTAGTACTGCACGCCGATCCAGTCGAGCGCGTCCCACCAGGCGATCTGATCGAGATACTCCCAGTGCGCCGAGTAGGTCAGCAGGCCGGGATACACGGCCCGAACGGCGGCGATCACGCGCCGCCAGTCGTCCTCGCGGTGCAGCGTCTTCGTGTACTCCAGGCCCACGGAAAACAGCGGCACGTCGTTGCGCGCCGCCAATTTCGCCTGATCGACGATCCACGCCGTGTACTGATCGAAGAAGTACTGCCAGGTGCGCTCGTCGTCGAACTCGATCGTGCCGCGCCACTCGAAGCTGCCCCAGTAGCCGAGATGCGGCTTCCAGAACAGGCCCATGCCGCTCGCGCGCACGTGGTCGATCGCACCCTGCATCCACGGCACCTCGTCGGCCGGACGGAAGCGCACGCTGCCGTCGCGCCGCACCCAGCCGTAGGGATGGACCGTCACCCAGTCGACGCCCAGCGGCTTGAGCGTCTCGAGCGTGCGCACCATCGCCGACGTGCCCCAGATGCGACCGTCGCGCGGACACGACACGGTCATGCCGCGCAGGAAGCCGGCGTTGGGATCGCCGAGCACGGTCGACGTCACCCGGCCGCGGGCTGCGGCGGCCGCTGCCGGCGGCGCGTCGGCGGGCGGTGCCGCGGTGGACGACGCGGTGGTAGACGACGCCGGGGCGACGGCATCCGCGTCGAGCGGCACCGCGCCGGGCGCGCAGCCCGCGATCCCGATCGACAGGATGGCGAGCACCAAGCCGAGGATCGGCAGCGGGGCGCACAGACGATTCAGCAGCCGCGCCGATGGGGCGCGCAGACGATGACGGGCGACGGTGTGATGCGCGGACGGCGATGGGTTCATCGGGGGTTGCAGTGTCGTCATGGATTCAGCGCTTGGCCTGCAGCCAGTCGTGGAGACGCCCGGCGTCCCAGGCGTTGACGCACGCGTCGCGCGACACGCCGGCGCGGCGCGCGGTCACGACACCGTAATCGAGAAAGTCGAAGTGCGGTGCGTCGTGGGCGTCGGTGTTGATCGCGATTTTGCAGCCCGCCGCCAGCGCGCCGCGCAGATGGACGTCGCGCAGGTCGAGACGATGCCAGTTGGCGTTGAGCTCGAGGGCGACGTCGTGCTCGACAGCGGCGGCGAAGAGCTGCTCCATGTCGGGCGCCAAGCCCTCGCGCTTCTGGATGATGCGGCCGGTCGGATGACCGAGGATGTGGACCAGCGGATGACGGATCGCCGCCAAGAGCCGCGCCGTGGCCTCTTCGGGCGCCTGGCGCAGGGCGACGTGGGGCGAGGCCACCACCAGATCGAGCGCGGCGAGCAGATCGTCGTCGTAGTCGAGCCGGCCGTCGGCGAGGATGTCGACCTCGGCACCGGCGAGAATGCGGATGTCGTCGCGCCGGGCGTCGGCGTCGCGCACGGCCGCGATGTGTTCGCGCAGCCGCGCAGGTGACAGGCCGTTGGCCACCGCCGCGCTCTGCGAATGGTCGGTGACGGCGATGGTGTGGAAGCCACGGGCGACGGCTTCGTCGGCCAGGGCGTCGATCGAGAGCACGCCGTCGCTGGCGGTGGTGTGGGCGTGCAGCTCGGCGCGGATGTCCTCGAGGCGGATCAACGTCTCGAGCCGCACCGGATCGCCGACCCGCTCGAGGCTGTCGCCGCGGTCCTCGCGCAGTTCGGGCGGAATCCACGGCAGACCGAGCGCGCGGTAGACGTCGATCTCATCGGCCGCGGCGATGGGCGCGGCGCCGTCGTCCTGCGGACGCTCGTCGGTGCCCTCGAACAGGCCGTATTCGTTGAGCCGCATGTCGCGCTGGATGGCGCGCTCGCGCAGCAGCACGTTGTGCTCTTTCGAACCGGTGAAATACATCAGCGCCGCGCCGTAAACGTCGCGCGGCACCAGCCGCAGATCGGCCTGCATGGCGACGCCGTCGGCGGCCGCCAGGCGCACCGAGCATTTGCGCGGACCGTTGGCCAGCACCTCCTGCACCTCGGGCATGCCGATGAAGGCTTCGCGCACCGCGTCGGCGCGATCCTCCGCGCAGGCGACGAGGAAGTCGAGATCGCCGATCGTCTCGCGGCCGCGGCGCAGGCTGCCCGCGAAGTCGATCTGCTCGACGCCGTCGAGCGCACCGAGGCGCGCCGCCAGGTCGCGGGCCAGCGGTCGAGCGCGGCCGATCGGCGTCCGGCCGCCGGCCTGCTTGCGCCAGACCAGGGCCCGGCGGATGTTGTCGATGGTTTTCTTGCCCATCCGCGGCAGCGCGGCGAAGGCCGGCGTGTCGAGCGCCTGTTCGAGCGCGTCGACGCTGTCGACGCCGAGGTTCTGCCACATCGCTCGCGCCGCCTTGGGCCCGATGCCCGGCACGTCGAGGACGTCGAAGAGGCCCGCCGGCACCCGATCGCGCAGGGACGCGTGCTCGGCGATCGCGCCGGTCTCGACGAATTCGACGATCTTCTCGGCCGAGCCCTTGCCGATGCCGTCCCAGCCGCTCAGGCGCGCGATCGCGGTGTCGGGATCGTCGCGCACGAACGCGGCGACATCGTCGGTGCGGTCGCGCACGATGCGCGCCACGCGGCTGTTGGCGTTGACCTTGAAGCGATTGGCGCCGAGCAGCTCGAGCGCCGAGGCCATTTCGTCGAAGCGGTCGGCGAGCGCGCGGTTGTCGGGCATGGCGGCAACTCCGGGAGGTTCGATCGAGGAAGGAGCCGAAGCGCGCAAGGCGCGTCGGCAGGGCGCGTCACGCCGGCGGCGTGAGCGTGTAATAGGCGCGATCGCAGTAGACGAGCGGCTGCGTCGCGTCGGCCGACGGCACCGCGGCCGCGACGACGCGGCCGACGTAGATCGTGTGGGTGCCGGCGTCGAGTCGACCGTGCAGCCGGCAGTCGAGCCAGGCGAGCGCGTCCTGCAAGACCGGCGCGCCGGTCTCCGCCGTCGTCCACGTGCCCTCGGTGAAGCGATCTTCGTCTTTGACATAGGCGAAGCGGTCCGAGAGCGGCTGCTGCGTCGCGCTCAGCAGGTTGACCGCGAACGACGCGTCGTCGGCCTGCAGCAGCGGTGTGATGCGATGGTCGCGCTGGATCACCACCGCGATCAGCGGCGGCTCGACGGACACCGAGGTGAACGCGGTCACGGTCAGCCCGAGTCGCACGCCGTCGCGGGCGCTGGTCACCACCGTCACACCCGCCGCGAACCGGCGCAGAACGTCGCGAAAGACGTCGGGTAGGATGCTCATGCCGTGATCGTGCCACAAAGCCCGCCAGCCTCGCCACCGCGCGCGATCCACGTCGTCGGCGCGGCCTTGATCGACGGCCCGACCTGCCTCGCCGCCCGCCGCGCCCTCGGCCGTCAAGACGCCGGCTGCTGGGAGTTCCCCGGCGGCAAGATCGAGCCGGGCGAGTCGCCGGCCGCGGCGCTCGCGCGCGAGCTCGCCGAAGAGCTCGATCTGCGCATCGCGGTCGGCCGCTGGCTCGGCCGCGGCCAGCACCGCCGCCGTCCGGACGCACCGACGATCGTGCTCGACGTCTATCTCGCCCATCTGCCCAGCCGCCAGCGCCCACGCCTGCGCGACCACGACGCGGTCGGCTGGTTCGCCGCGCGCGACCTGCCGCGACTGCGCTGGGCGGCGGCCGACATCCCCATCGTCGCGCGGGTGACGCGTCATCTGACCCTTAAGCAGATTTCGACATAGTTCTATAAAGGAAGTGCCCCCGCCTGCACATTCGTGGTTCCGCCAGGCGCAGTGCGACCGCCCAAGCGCTGTTCACTGTCGTCTCAAACCTGTCCATCGACAGAGCATGTGCCATCTGTAACGTGATCTGTTAGTATCTCGCGCGTATCCTACCTACCGTTCGTTCGCTTCATGGAAGCACTATCCACGGAGATCGACGCGCACCGCGCGCTGGACAGCCGACCGGGCTCACCCGGCCTGCCCCAGCGACCTGCCGGCCTTTGTCACGCCGGCGCAACTTTGGCCATCGAACCACCGTAGTCAACCAGGTCTTTGGACGATGACGCCCGCGCCCCACGCTTCCTCCATCGCCGTCCCATCGCACAGTCGCTCTCCCCTGCCCTCATGCCATCTCCTGACGCTGGCCTGACGGAAAATGACGCACAATAGCAACCGACCGACCGGTTGGAATGTTGACCGCAAGGTCGCTCGCGATCCTTTTCCGCCCGCCCGCCCGCTTCGCATGATGCCCCGGCCCTAAGGACACCTACACCATGCAAAACCTCGCTGAATCTCCCCTGACGACCGAGCAGTACGCCGAGCAGCACTATCCTGAGCTCTCGTACGAAACCACCTTCGCCAAGGCGCTGGTGAGTCACTTGAGTCAGCTCGGCATCCGGCAATCGTTCGGCATCATCGGCGGCGCGATCGGCGTGGTCTACGATGCGCTCGAGCAAAGCCAGATCGAGGTTCATCACTACCGCCACGAGACCGGCGCCGCCTTCGCCGCGGCCGAAGCCCATTTCGCCACCGACGAGCCCACCCTGGTCTTCACCACCACCGGCCCGGGCATACTCAACGTGCTGACCGGCATCACCGCCGCGAAATGGGACGGCGCCAAGGTCCTGCTGATCTCCGGCTCGACCAGCGCCCCGCAGCGCGGCCGCTGGGCCACGCAGGAAACCAGCAGCTACACCCTGCCGCAGGACACGCTCTACAGCGCCGGCCCGATCTTCGACTTCGCCATCCGCGTCGAGCACCCGGCCGAGTTCCCGGAGGTCATCCGCCGCCTGAGCCTCGGCATGAGCCGGCCGGGCGGCTTCGTCGCCCACATCAGCCTGCCGATCTCCGTGCAGTCGGCCCGCGTCGAGCTGCCCAAGCCGCGCCGCAGCACGATCATCGCCGCGCCGAGCATCGCCAAGCACGACGTCGAAGCCTGCGCCGACCGCCTGAAGGAGAGCCCGTTCGCCGTTTGGCTGGGCTTCGGCGCGCGCAAGGCGACGCCCGCGATCCGCATGCTGGTCGAGCGCTCCGGCGCCAAGGTCTTCTGCTCGCCGCGCGCCAAGGGCATCGTGCCCGAGGACGATCCCAACTTCGTCGGCGTCACCGGCCTCGGCGGCCACGAGAGCGTCAACCAGTTCATGGTCGAGCATCGTCCCGACTGGATCCTGGTGATGGGCACCCGACTGGGCGAAGCGACCTCGTTCTGGGATCCGGAGCTCAAGCCGGCGCGCGGCTTCATCCACGTCGACATCGATCCCGAGGTCCCTGGCGTCGCCTATCCGGACGTCGAGACGCTCGGCATCCAGGCCGAGATCGGCGCCTTCCTCGAGGCGCTCCTGCCGCACTTCCCCGAGGACGGCTCGGCCCGCCAGGCCGATCTCTTCACCACCGGCCCGAACATCGAGCCGACGCCGCTCGACATCGCCGGCAAGAGCCCGGTGCGCCCGCAGGCGCTGATGCGCGCGATCCAGAAGCACGTCGTCCAGGGCACCGACGCGATCGTCATGGCCGAGTGCGGCAACTCGTTCGCCTGGTGCAACCATCATCTGTGCTTCCGCACGCCGAACCGCTATCGGGTTTCGACCCTCTACGGCTCGATGGGCCACTTCGCCGCGGGCGTCGTCGGCGCCGCGCAGGCGCGTCGTCGCAAGGCGGTTGCGGTGGTCGGCGACGGCTCGATGCTGATGAACTCGGAGATCTCGACCGCCGCCCAGCACGGCACGCCGGCGGTGTGGATCGTGCTCAACGACGCCGCCTACGGCATGTGCGAGAATGGCCAGCAGGTTCTCGGCTTGGCCGCGTCACAGCTCTGTTTCCCCGAGGTCGACTTCGTCGCCCTCGCGCGCTCGATGGGCGCCGACGGCATCCGCGTCGAGTCCGAGGACATGCTCGACGTCGCAATGCGCCAGGCGATCGAGGCCAACGGACCTTTCGTGGTCGACGTGCGCATCGACCCGAGCGAGGCGTCGCCCCTGATGCAGCGCTTCGAGAGCCTGCTCAAGCAGGGCAGCACGAACAACGTCGCCGGCTGGGAAATCTGATCAACTCTGATCGCCCACCCGCGGCGCAGCCAGGAGCCATGAAATGAGTCATGATTCGATCGGCCTGCAGGCATTCGCGATCAGCGTGCCAGATCAGGTCGTCACCAACGACGCCTGGCGTCAGCAGCACAGCAATCTCGTCGACGTCGCCGAGAAGAAGCTGTGGATGTGGCAGCAGAAGCAGGCGGAGAAAGAAGCGCGCGGCGAAGCCAGCGCGCCGAACATCTACAGCCGGGCCAAGGCGCCCTACATGAACGATCCGTTCTGCGGCACCAAGCAGCGCCGCTGCCTGCGCCCGGGCGAGCGCGTGCTCGATCTCGAGCTCGACGCGGTCGACAAGGCGCTCAAGGCCGCCGAGCTGACCCTCGACGACATCGACCTGATCATCTCGACGGTTTTCCCGTCGCAGGAGTTCGGTCTCGGCGGCGCGGCGTTTCTCGCCCGCGCGCTCGACTACAAGGGTGCGGCCTGGAACCTCGAGTCGGCCTGCGCCAGCGGCACGATCGCCTGGCAGACCGCCAAGTCGCTGATCGCGACGCATCAGCACGAGCGCGTGCTGGTGGTGACGTCGTGCCTCTACTCGAACGCCACGCCGATGGAAGATCCGCTCTCCTGGGGCGTCGGCGACGCGACGCTGTGCGCGATCATCGGCCGGGTGCCCGAGGGTGAAGGCATCCTCAGCGGCTACAACCTCAACACCGGCTCGACCTGCGGCGCGATCTTCTACGACATCGACCAGCGCGAGAACGGCGATCCCTACTACCGTCTCAAGACCAACGACGCGGCCGCCAAGGCGATCAAGGACGTCACCGTCGACTACGTGCGCAAGGTCTGCCAGGGCGCGGTCGAGCGCGCCGGCATGACCCTCGCCGACGTCGACTGCTTCGCCTTCACCACGCCGCTCGCATGGTCGGCGCCGTTCTTCGCCGAGGTTCTCGGCGTGCCGCCGGAGCGCACGATCAACACCTTCCCGCTCTACGCCAACATCGGCCCGGCGGGCGCGGGCATGAACCTCTTCCACGCGGCTGCGTGGAGCAAGATCAAGCCCGGCATGAACGTCTGCGTCTACTCGCCCGGCAGCGTCGCCAGCTGCGCCGCGGTGGTGATGCGCTGGGGCAACGTCGCCCTCGGCGCGATGCCCGAAGGCATCGACGAGGCGCTGCTCGATCGGCTGCTCGCCGAGGGGCCCGATCCGGGCATCGAAGCCGCGCCCGCGGAAGTCGCTGCGGCGGCGGCCGCGACCGCCTGACCCCACGATTGTTCCCAGCCGTCCCGCGTCAGCGGGCTTCGAACGCCGCGTCCGCAACCGGGCGCGGCGTTTGCCGTATGCTTGGGCGCACATGGCACGCTCCCCCACACCGTCGTTCGATCGGCGCATCGTCGAAGCCCCGCTGCGCGGCGCGCTGTGGCGGCTGGCGTGGCCGAACATCATTCAGAATTTCGTCGCCAGCCTGCAGGGCATGGTCGACCACGCCATGGTCGGGCACTTCGTCGGCTACGCCGGCAACGCCGCGATCGGCGTGTCGTGGCAGATCTTCCTGGTGGTCGTGGTCTTCGTCAGCTCGCTCTACGGCGGCATGGGCGTTCTGGTCGCGCGCTACGCCGGCGCCGGCAATACGCGCCGGGTCAACCGGGCGGTCTACCAGGCGTTTCTGACCTCGGTGGTGCTCGGCGTCGGCATCCTCGGCCCGCTCGGCTACCTGCTCACGCCCGCGCTGCTCGACGTCGTCAACGCCGCGCCGTCGGTGCGCCAGGAGGCGCTGCCGTACCTGCGCGTGATGTTCATCGGCAGCATCGGCATGCTGCTTTTCTTCATGCTCGGCGGCGCGCTGCGCGCCGCGGGCGACGCCAAGACGCCGATGCGCCTGGGCATCGCGATGACCCTGCTCAACCTGACCCTGAGCGTGGTGCTGATCCGCGGCCTCGGCCCGATCCCGGCCTTCGGCACCACCGGCGCCGCGCTCGGCACGGTCATCGCCGGCGGCGCGGTCTCGCTCTACGCCATCTACCTGCTCTTCACCGGCCGCATGGTGGTGCAGTTCGACCTGCGCCGCGAAGACCTGATGCCCGACTTCCAGGTCATCGGCGCGCTCTTCCGCTTCGGCCTCCCGACCGGCTTCCAGGGCATCGTGATGAACATCGGCGGCGTGCTGCTGCTGCGCTTCATCGGCAGCCTGCCGCAGAGCGCCGCCGCCCAGGCGGCCTACGCGGTCGGCTACAACCAGCTGTTTTCGTTCGTCAGCTTCGTCGGCATCGGCCTGATGGGCGCAACCTCAGCGGTCGCCGGGCAGAACCTGGGCGCACAGCATCCGGAGCGCACGCGCGCGACGCCGCGCGCGGCGAGCGGCCTCGCGCTCGCCCTGAGCGTGCCGATCGGCCTGCTCTTTCTTTTGCTGCCCACCCATCTGCTCGCAATCTTCGACCTGACCGAGCCCGCCGCGCGCGCGCTCGGCATCGAATTTCTCGGCTACCTCAGCGTCAGCGCGATCTTCCTCGTGATCGCGCTGAGCTACACCGGCGCCCTGCAGGGCACCGGCGACACCAAGAGTCCGCTCTACATTTCCCTCGTCTCGCAGCTCGTGCTGCCGCTCGGCCTGTGCTTCGCCTTCGACCGCTTCTCGACCCTCGAGGCGTGGCATATCTGGATGGCGATCGTGCTCGGTCACGTGACGCGCGCGCTGCTCTCGGTGGTGCGTTTCCGTCAGGAGGACTGGCGCAACATCGAGGTCGACGGCGCGACGGCGGCCGACGAGACGGAACTCGATCCTTCGACGATGGTGCCATGACCGCGAACGACCTGCCCACGACCCTGCGCGCCGTGCTTCCGACCGGCGCAACCCGACCGGACGGCGTTGCCGCCGACGCGATCGTGCTCGGCGATCGACCGATGCCGCAGCCCGGACCGGGCGAAGCGCTGCTGCGCATCCACGCCAGCGCCCTCAACCGCGCCGATCTGCTGCAGATGCGCGGCGGCTATCCGCCGCCGCCGGGCGAAAGCCCCGTGCCCGGCCTGGAATGCGCCGGCGAGATCCTCGCCCTCGGCCCCGACGCCGACCCCGCCTGGCGCGTCGGCCAGCGGGTCATGGCACTGCTCGCAGGCGGCGGCCACGCCAGCCACGTCGCTGCGCCCTGCGGCCAGCTGATGCCGATCCCCGACGCGCTCGGCTGGACGCAGGCCGCCGCCCTGCCCGAGGCTGCGCTGACCGCCTGGACGAACCTGGTGGTCGAAGGCGATCTGCGCCCGGGCGAGCACGTGCTGATCACCGCCGCAGCGTCGGGCATCGGCACCTTCGCCACGCAGCTGGCGCGCGAGCTCGGCGCCGAGGTGTGGGTCGCCGGCCGCAGCCTGGTGCGCCTCGACGCGCTGCGCGCGCTCGGCGCATCGCACGCGCTGCGCCTGGGCGAGGCGCTGCCGGTCGAGATCCGGCGCGCGAACGACGGCATGGGCGTCGATCTGGTGCTCGATCTGGTCGGCGGGAGCGGTCTCGCCCAGCATCTCGCCGCGCTCCGACGCGGCGGCCGACTGGTGCTGATCGGCCTGCTCGGCGGCGCCCGCGCCGAGATCGATCTCGCCGACGTCCTGCGCCGTCGCCTGCAGCTGGTCGGCTCTGTGCTGCGCAGCCGCGATCGCGCCGAGAAGGCGGCGCTGGTCGCCGGCTTCTGGCAGCGCTGCGGCGACGCCCTCGCCGACGGCCGACTGCGACCGGTGATCGACACAATCTATCCATTCGCGCAGATCGCCGACGCCTTCGCCCACATGCGCGAGGGCGGGGCCTGCGGCAAACTGGTGATCGCCATGACCCCCGAAGCGCTCACCGAGGCGCGCGAATCGTGAGCGCGCGCAGCGAACATTCACCCGACGCGGTCGCGCCGCCCGCGCCCGAGGCGATCGCCGACGCCCGCCGCCAGCTCGGCGATCGCGTCCGCACGACGCCGCTGTGGCGCTGGCGCGGCCGCGAGATCGACGATGCCCGCCCGGCGCCGGCCGAGACCTGGCTCAAGCTCGAGCTCTTCCAATTCGCCGGCACGTTCAAGCCGCGCGGCGCGCTGCTACACGCCGATCGTCTCGACGACGACGCCCGCGCGCGCGGCGTGACCGCGGTCAGCGCCGGCAACCACGCGAT
>JBCCOR010000082.1:0-11509 GCA_039025295.1 Acidobacteriota bacterium | reverse complement strand
GTCGCGCGCGGCGGCGGGCGGCAGATCGGGATCGAGAATGCTGCCGCGGCCGCGCGCGGACCGCGGCGGCAGATCGGGATCGAGCAGGCTGCCGCTCTTGCGCTGGCCGCGCGGCGCGCTCGGGCTCTCGCGGGCTGCCTCGTCGCGCGGCGTCGTGGCCGCGCGGCGGCGATTTCGGTTGGTGCGGCGGCGGCGGCGGCCGCCGCGGTCGGAAGAACTCATCGCTCGAGGACCTTCAGCGTGTGCGGGTGCGGCGCGGGGCGGCAGCGCGCGGTGTGATGCATGGACGAAAGCCAAACACTCATAGAGCCAGAGCATACCATCGATAAACGCCGCGATAACGGCGACCCTGAGCGGCCCTCGATTACACTACGCGCATGATCGATTCCGGCCTGCCCTTCATCGACCTGCATCGTCATCTCGACGGCAGCCTCCGGCTGTCGACCCTGCTCGATCTCGGCCGCCAGCACGATCTGGCGCTGCCGGCCGACGACCTCGAGGGCCTGCGACCGCACGTCCAGATCGAGGGTGCGGTCAGTGATCTGGTGGCGTTTCTCGCCCGCTTTCGCTGGCTGGTCGAGGTGCTGGTCGATCTCGACGCCTGCCGGCGCGTGGCCTACGAAGCGGTCGAAGACTGCGCCGGCGAAGGACTCGACTACGCCGAGCTGCGCTTCAGCCCGCGCTTCATGGCCCAGCGCCACGGCCTGGCGACGGCCGGCGTGGCCGAGGCGGTGGTCGACGGCGCGCGCGCCGCGTCGCGCGACGTCGGGCTGCCGATCGGCCTGATCGGCATTCTCGATCGCACCGACGGCCCCGATGCCGCGCACGACGAGCTCGCGGCGCTGCTGCCGCTGCGCGATCACCTGGTGGCGATCGATCTCGCCGGCGACGAGGCCCGCCAGCCGGCGCAGCGGTTCCGGCCGCACTTCCGCCAGGTGCGCGACGCCGGCCTGGGCGTTACCGTCCACGCCGGCGAGGCCGACGGACCGGCGAGCGTCTGGGAGGCGATCGACGGCCTGGGCGCGACGCGCATCGGTCACGCGGTGCGCGCCGGCGAAGATCTGCAGCTGCTCGATCGCCTGGCCGAGCACGGCATCGGCATCGAGGCCAATCTGACGAGCAATCTGCACACCGGCACCGTCGATCGCTACGACGCGCATCCGCTGCGGCTCTTTCTCGCCTACGGCCTGCGGGCGACGATCAACACCGATGATCCGACGATCAGCGGTATCGACCTGCGCCACGAGTACGCGGTCGCGGCGCCCGCCGCCCGGCTGAGCGCGGCGCAGATCCATGCCGCTCAGGCGAACGCGCTCGAGATCGCCTTTCTCGACGCCGACGCCCGCCGCGCGCTGCGCGCAGCGGCCGCCCGCCGACGCGCCTGAGCGCGTCCGGGCGATCACGACCGCGTCACGGCGACCTCTTCGCGGCGACCGTTTCGCGGCGACCGTTTCACGGCGACCTCTTCGCGGCGACCGCTTCACGGCGACCGTTTCACGGCGACCTGAATCCTCGGTTCTAGAAACGATCGAAGGGCGGTTCTCACGATGTTGTGGCGCCGTGCGGTGCGTTGATGCGTGCTGCGATGAAAATCGAACTTTTGTTTTTTCCAATCAATGATGTGCTTAAAAAGTGTCAGATTGGTTGGATTTGCGGAGTGTGACTTCATTCATTCGTTGGATCTAATTCATCTTCTGTGCAAAGATTCATAGAAAGAAGATTCTCGTGTAGGATGTCGAACAACCAAACAAGCGCGAGAAGACGGCCGGGTGGCGCGGGTGCGATCCGACCGGGTGCCGTGCCGCGTCCGCAGGCCGCGGGGCGGCTGCGGGATGGCCGCGGTCGTCAGCGGCGTGAGGCGCGTCATCAACCACGGGGTATGGAGCGATGTCAGAACGTTGCCGAGTGATGATCGTCGGAAACAATCGGCTGGGGCGCGAAGGCTTGGCGTCGATGCTGTCGCGCGACCCGCGTCTGACGGTGACGGAACACTGCCCGCTCGACGCGCCCGAGACGGTGCGCGCGCGCGTACGCGCGGTCGCGCCCGACGTCGTCGTGCTGCATCTGCGCGAGCCGTGCGCCGCGGTCGGCGCGCTGGTGCGCGCGCTGCGCACCGATGCCGCGCCCGCGCTCGGCCTGCTGGTGGTCGGCGTCGACAGCCTGCGTCACGACGTGCTGAGCTGCATCGAGCAGGGCATCGTCGCCTATCTGCCGGAAGATCCGCCGCCCGAGGCGCTGGCGCAGGGGGTGCTCCGGGCCCAGCGTCATCAGGCGCTGGCGCCGCCGCTGCTGGTGCACGCGATCTTCCATCGCCTGCACGAGCTGGCGGAACTCGAGGGGCGTCGCGCCCTGATCGGTCTGCTGCAGCTGAGCCGCCGCCAGCGCGAGGTGCTCGCGCTGCTCGTGCGTCAGCTCAGCAACGCCCGCATCGCCGACATCCTGTCGCTGTCGGAAAACACGATCAAAAGCCACGTCAACGCCATCCTGCGCGCGCTCGGCGTGCGCAACCGACGCGAGGCGGCACGGGTTGCGCTCGACCACGGCTGGTTCGCATTTTTCGACGAGACGAGCGCGGCCTGAGCGCGTCCGCGCGGGGGAACCATCGAAGAGATTGATCCGCACATGGACCTTTATTGAAACGCAGGGCGGATTGTGCCGTCCCACGCGCACCGGTAGAAAGGAACATCTTTCCACGATTTCAGAGAGATGATCCGAATGATGGCTCCATCCTTGACACCGTTTCGGGTGCTCCTGGTCGACCGGCTGCGGGTGATTACCGACATGCTTCCGCACGCGCTGGCCGACGATCCGCGCGTCGCCCAGGTCCACGTGCTCGACGACCGCACGCAGCGCACGCTTCTGCGCCGCGTCCACGGCGACGTCGTCGTGCTGCACACCCGTCGCCCGGGCGACATCGACGGCGTGATGCGCCACATCCCGCGCACCGAGCGGGCGCAGCTGCCGCTGATCGCCTACGGCCTCGAGACGATCGAGGACCGCCTCGAGGCGATCGAGCGCGGTGCGCGGATGGCGGTGCTGGCCACGGTCGGCACCGACAGCCTGGTCGACGTGCTCGACGACGTCCGCCGCGGCGCGGTCGATCCCGAGCGCGATCAGGACGGCCAGGCGCTGCTGCAGGGCGCGCTCGGGCGCCTGCAGCGCGGCCTGAGCGATCTCGAAGACGACGAGAAAACCCCGCCGCCCGCCCTGACGCCGCGCCAGCTCGAAGTGCTGGAAGTGCTGCATCTCAGCAACAAGGAGATCGGCGCCCAGCTCGGCATCAAGGAGTCGACCGTCAAGAACCATGTCCACGGAATCCTCGATCGATGGCAGTTGACCACCCGCGAAGAAGCGATGCGCATCGCGCTGCTACACGGCCTGATCGGACCCGAGCACGTGCTGCCGGCCCTCCCATGAACCGCGCCCGTCCGGCCACGGCGCTGACGCCGCCCGGCGGCGCGCGACCCGCCGCGGACGATCGCCGCGCCCGGCTGGCGATCATCAGCGGCCACACCCTGCTGCGCGAATGCCTGGCGGCACAGCTGTCGTCGGTCGGCCGCTTCGCCGTGGTGGCGCAGGTGGCCGATCCGACCCGCGCCCTCGACGTCGTCTGCCAGACGATGCCCGACGTGCTGGTGATCGACTTCAGCCGACCGACCGGCGCCGGCCGCGATCTGGTGATGACCATCTGCCGCATCTGTCCGCGCGTGCGCGTGGTGCTGCTCGGCGTCAGCGAGATCCGCGACGATGTGCTGCGCTGCATCGAGGTCGGCGTGCGCGGCTTCGTCTCCAACGAGTCGTCGATGGAGGAGCTGGTGGCGGTGGTCGATCGCATTCTCGACGGCACGGTCAGCGCCTCGCCGTCGCTTGCCTACGCGCTCTTCTATCGCCTGCGCGCGCTGGCGCGCGAGCGCCGCCGCAGCCAGCGCATCGACGCGCTGACCCTGACCCGGCGCGAGATGGAGATCCTCGAGCTGATCGCCAAGGGGCACAGCAACAAGCGCATCGCGCGTCAGCTGTCGCTCTCGGTCTACACGATCAAGAACCACGTTCATCGCATTCTCGAGAAGCTGCAGGTCGAGCATCGCCTGGCGGCGGTGGACTACGCCTATCGGCGCCACTGGCTGCGGCGCCATCGTCACTGAGATCGCGGGACGTCGGGATGCGGCCGGAAGCGATCTACGGCGGCATAGACCAAATTCGTGGATCGTTATTGAACCCGTGGGTTCATTGTTCGGTTCCTCGGGGAACCGGTAGAACAACATCATCTCGTTTCGATCCTGGTTTGATCCTCTGCCCGTATGGGAAGTGATGCAATGACGTTGACGTCCCCGATTCGCGTTCACCTGCTGCACCGCTATCACCTGCTCGAACAGGCGCTGGCGGCGACGCTCGAGCCGACCGCGCTGGTCGAGCTGATCGCGTCGTCGAACCATCCGGCGCAGCTGTTCGATGCGCTGGAAGCGCAGCCGGTCGACATCCTGCTGATCGACGGCAGTCTGCCGCGTGACGCGCTGTTCGAGATCATCCGCGACGTGCACGACGCGTTCCCGGACCTCAAGATTCTGCCGATGGGCCTGAGTCAAGAAGAGGTGATCGTGTCGTGCATCGAGGCCGGCGCGTGCGCCTACGTGCCCCACGAGGCGTCGTTCGAAGAGCTGGTCGAGACCATCGAGTCGGTCTACCTGGAGCGTGCGCCGTGTTCGCCCGAGGTCGCCGCGTCGGCGTTCGCGCGCCTGGCCCAGCTGTCGCGCGAGTATCCGCGCCGGGTGCGCCAACCGCTGCCGGCGAGCGCGCGCCTGACGCCGCGCGAATTCGAGGTGCTCAAGCAGCTGGCGATCGGGCTGCGCAACAAAGAGATCGCCCAGCGCCTCGACATCACGCTGCCGACGGTCAAGAACCACGTGCACAAGATCCTCAGCAAGCTCAAGGTCAAGAGCCGGCGCGAAGCGATTCAGCTGGCCTACGAAACCGGCCTGCTCGAAGGCTCGCCGATCTAAATCGCCGTTCGCTCGGCGAACGGGCTGCACCGCCGTTCGCCGAGCGAACGGGCTGAACCGCCGTTCGCTCGACGAACGGTTGTGCGGGCGAAGCGTCGCGACGGGCGGTGCGTCGCCGCGCACGGCGATCCTGTTTAGGCGTTGTCCAATAAAGGGTTGCGGGCGCCTTGAGCCGTTTTCGAACCTCGGGATTCATTGCTCCCCATCCAGGCCGTCGGTAGGGTTTTGGCATCCGATTCTGGACGCACATTTCGTTCGCATGCACCGATCCGGTGGACACGCGCGTGCTGCGCATGGCCGCCCGATGGACCGACCCTCGCAGAGGAGATCCCACCCGATGGACGCCGCAGCAGTTCGCGCCAAGATCAAACAGATCATCGCCAACATCACCAACATCGATCCGGCTGAGATCGGCGACAACGCCGCGTTCGTCGACGATCTGCAGCTCGATTCGCTCTCGCTGCTCGAGATCGGCGTCGACGTCGATTACGAATTCAAGCTCGGCGTGCCGGAGGAGCAGCTGCAGGAGCTGCGCACGGTGCAAGACACGGTCGAGCTGGTGCTCGCGCACGCCAAGCCCGGGGCCGAAGCGGCCGCGGGCGCGGCGTGAGGCAGGCTGCAATGACCCTGCCCAATGGCACCGCGCGCGAACCGATCGTTGTCACCGGCGTCGGCGCCGTGACGCCGGTCGGCAACGACGCCGAGTCGACCTGGTCGGCGCTGCTCGCCGGTCGCTGCGGTATCGACCGCGTGCGATCGTTCGATCCGACGCCGTATCGCTCCGACCGCGGCGCCGAGGTCAAGGACTTCGACCCGGCGCCGTATTTCACCCGGCTCGATCCGCGCGACGTGGGCCGCGCCTCGCAGCTGGCGGTCGCCGCGGCGCGCATGGCGCTCGACGACGCCGGCGGCGTCGGCGCGGTCCGGCCCGGGGAGGCGAGCCGCGCCGGCGTGGTGATGGGCACGACCTCGGGGGAACCGCTCGAGGTCGAGCGCTTCAACGACGCGATGCTCGACGAGCGGCTCGACCGCTCGGGCCAGCGCATCGTCACGCGCTACCCGAGCCACGCGATCTCGGCCACGATCGCTGCCGAGATGGGCTTCGCAGGTGGCAACACGATGATTCCGGCGGCGTGCGCGGCGGGCAACTATGCCATCGCCCACGCCTTCGACCAGCTGCGCATCGGTCGCGCCGAGGTCATGCTCGCCGGTGGCGCCGACGCGTTCTCGCGCATCACCTATGCCGGTTTTGCTCGCCTGGGGGCGATCGCGACCACGCTCTGCCGGCCGTTCGACCAGACCCGCGAGGGCATGGTGCCGGGCGAAGGCGCGGCCGTGGTGGTGCTCGAGACGCTGTCGCGGGCGCGGGCCCGCGGTGCGCACATCTACGCCGAGATCGCCGGCTGCGGCCTGTCGTGTGACGCCCATCACATGACCGCCGCGCATCCCGAAGGCCGCGGCGCGGCCGAGGCGATGACGATGGCGCTGACCCAGGCCGCGGTGCGGCCCGAGGACGTGTCGTACGTCAGCGCGCACGGCACCGGAACGCCGACCAACGACCGGCTCGAGACGATCGCGCTGCACCGCGTGTTCGGCAGCGACGTCGTCCGGCGCACGCCGGTGAGCTCGATCAAGTCGATGATCGGCCACACGATGGGCGCGGCGTCGGCGATCGAAGCGGTGATCTGTGCGCTCGCCGTCACCCGCGATCGCGTGCCGCCGACGATCCATTTCGAAACGCCCGATCCCGACTGTGCGCTCGACTGCGTGCCCAACCAGGCGCGTGCGCTGCCCGTGCAGGTGGCGATGAGCAACGCCTACGCCTTCGGCGGCAACAACGCGTCGGTGCTGTTTCGCACTGTGGAGATGTGACGCGATGACCGATGTGCACGCTGCGCCCGCCCGGCGCGTGATGATCACCGGCAGCGGCCTGGTGTCGGCGCTCGGCCACGCGCCGGCGAGCGTGCACGCTGCGCTCTGCGCCGGCCGCAGCGCGCTGGCGCCGATCGAACGCTTCGCGGTCGACGGCCTGTCGGTGCGGCGGGCCGGCCTGGTGCGCGATTTCGACGCGCGCGCCGAGTTCGGCAAGCGCAATCCGCGTCCGCTCGACCAGACCGGACGCCTCGTGGTGGCCGCGGTCGGCCGGGCGCTGGTCGACGCCGGCTGGCGCACGGCCGAGACCGCCAACGCCCCGATCGCCGATCCGCGCGCGTCCGACGGCCCGGCTCTCGGCCTGGTGCTCGGCACGACCTTCGGCAGCGTCCACACGATCAGCGCCTTCGACCGGCGCGCGCAGTCGGCCGGCCCGAGCTACGCCAAGCCGCTCGACTTTGCCAACAGCGTGATCAACGCCGCCGCCGGGCAGACCGCGATCTGGCACGGCCTGGCGGGCGTCAACTCGACCGTCACCGGTGGTCCGAGCGCCGGCCTGCGGGCGATCGGCTACGCCGCCGGCCTGATCCGCAGCGGCCGCGCCGACGTCGTGATCGCGGGCGGCGCCGACGAGCTCTGCTTCGAATCGTTCTACGGCTACCACGCCAGCGGCGCGCTCGCTGGTGCCGGCCTGAACGGCGCCGGCCTGAACGGTGACGGCAGCCGCGGTCACGGTGCCAGCGCGCAGGACGACGGCGGCGACGTCGGCGTCAACGGCAGCGGCGACGCGGCCGCGCGGCCGGTGCCGTTCGACGCCAGCCGCAACGGCTTCGCCCTCGGCGAAGGCGCGGCGGTGGTGGTGCTCGAGGCGGCCGAGGTGGCCGCGGCGCGCGGCGCGACGCTCCGCGCCGAGGTGCTGGGCGAGGGCAACGCCTTCGACATTTCGCGCGGCGCCGACGCGGCGACCGCGACCGCGGCGATCGCCTCGGCGATGCGCCAAGCGCTCGCCGAAGCCGGGCGCCACGATGCGGCCGCGGTCCGCGGCGCGCAGACGATCGCGATCGACGCGATCAGCAGCGCGGCGCGCGGCGCGACCGACGGCGATCGCCACGAGGCCGATGCGCTGGCACAGGTGTTCGGCGAGCGCTGCCCGCCCGTGACCGCGCTCAAGGCGATGCTCGGCGAATGCCTGGGCGCCTCGGGCGCGCTGCAGGCGGTCGACCTGATCGAGTCGATGCGCAGCGGCGGTTTGCCGGGCGTGCGCGATCTCGACGTCTGCGACCCGGCGCTGCCATCGGCGGTGACGCAGGCGCTGGCGCCGATGCGTCGGCTGCTGCGCGGCGGCCTGCAGCGCGGCCTGATCAACGCGATCGGCTTCGACGGCAACGCCTGCGCGGTGGTGCTGGGCGCGCCCGGACGGAGCGCAGCGTCATGAGCGCGCAGGCGCCCGCAGCCCGCCGCCCGGCCCTGGTGCCGCGCATGGCCGAGCAGGGCTACCGCCGCGACCAGGTCGACGAGCGCCGCGCCTGGGTCGAGAACGAGACCGGCGCGCCGCTCGAGCACGTCGGCCGCTTCACGATTCCGAGCGAGGACTGGCGCGGCAACGTCGAGAATCCGATCGGCGCGGTGCAGATGCCGCTCGGCGTCGCGGGGCCGCTGCACGTGCGCGGCCAGCACATCGACGACGTCGTCTACGTGCCGCTCGCCACCACCGAGGGCGCGCTGGTGCGCTCCTACGAGCGCGGCGCGGTCGCGCTCACCCGCAGCGGCGGCGCTTCGGTGCGCATTCACGACGACGAGAACCGCATCGGTCCGCTCTTCACCTTCGACGACGTCGCCGCGTCGCACGATTTCGCGGTGCGGGTGGTCGAGCATCTCGACGCGCTGCGCGCCGCGGTCGCCGAGACCACGCGCCACGGCCGTCTGCTGCGCATCGAGCCGATCCCGGCGGGGCGCCGGCTGATCCTCAACTTCTATTTCCACACCGGCGACGCGCAGGGCATGAACATGTGCGTCAAGGCGACCGACCACGCCTGCCGCTGGCTGCGCGCGCACCTCGACGCGCCGCCGTACCGCATCTTCAGCGGCTACAACGGCGAGAAGCGGGCGAGCGGCGCGGTGCTGCGCGGCGGCAAGGGCAAGCAGGTCGTGGCGGGCGCGTGCGTGCCGCGGCGGGTGGTGCGGGCGGTGCTGCGCACCACGCCTGAGGCGATGGTCTCGATGGCCCACGACACCGCCCTCGGCCATCTGCGCGCCGGCACGCTCGGCTACAACGGCCACGTCGCCAACGGCCTGACCGCGCTCTTCATCGCCACCGGCCAGGACGTCGCCAACGTCGCCAACGCGTCGGTGGCGGTGCTCGACATGGAACTGACCGACGACGGCGATCTCTACGCCAGCGTCACGCTGCCGTCGCTGACGGTGGCGACGGTCGGCGGCGGCACCGCCCTCGGCACCAGCGCCGAATGCCTGGCGATGCTCGGCTGCCGCGGCACCGGCACGGCCCGCCGCTTTGCCGAGATCGCCGCGGCGATGGCGCTCGGCGGCGAGCTGTCGATGGGCGCTGCGATCGCCAGCGGCGAATTCGTCGCCGCGCACGAAACCTACGGCCGCAACCGGCCCGACGCCAGCCCGGAGACGCGCGCGTGAAGAAAAAGCGACCCTTTACCGGATTGCGCAAGCGGCCGCCGGCCGCGCGCTACGACGTCGTGATCATCGGTGCCGGCATCGGCGGCCTGATCTGCGCCGCGACGCTGGCGCGCGAGGGCGTCAAGGTGCTGCTGGTCGAGCAGCACTACATGGTCGGCGGCTACTGCAGCACCTTCCGCCGCGCCGGCTACACCTTCGACGCCGCGACCCACTTCTATCCGCTGCTCGGCAACCCGACCACGATGACCGGCAAGGTGCTGACGCGCCTGGGCATCGACACCGGCTGGATAAAGATGGATCCGGTCGACTGTTTCCACTTCCCCGACGGCAGCAAGTTCGTCGTGCCGTCGGACTACGACGCCTACCGCGCCCAGCTCGACCGCGACTTCCCGCACGAGCGCGAGAACCTCGAGGGCTTCTTCAACGCGGTGCGCGAGACCTATCTGCTCGGCCTCCTGCACTACTTCAAGGGCCGCGACGCGCCGCGCTTCGCGCGCTACCGCGATCTGACCGTGCGCGACATGCTCGATCGCCATCTGCGCGACGACAAGCTCAAGCTGCTCCTGACCGCCGACTGCCCGCACTGGGGCTCGCCGCCGTCGCGCACCAGCTTCGTCTTCGACTCGATGCTGCGGCTGTCGTATTTCCTCGGCAACTACTATCCCGAGGGCGGCTCGCAGACCTTCGCCGACGCGCTCGGGGCCTGCATCGAGGAACACGGCGGCGACATCCTGATGAGCACCCGCTGCACGCGCATCCGCACCGAGAACGGGCGCGCGGTCGGGGTCGATCTCGAGACCCATCGCGGCGCGCTCAAGGGCACCTACCGGGTCGACGCCGAAACCGTGGTGTCGAACGCCGATCTGCGCCTGACCCTCGACGAGTTGCTCGCACCCGAGGACGTCGATCCCGACTACCGCGCGGCGGTCGCCGCGATGCGGCCGAGCTTTCCGTGCTTCCTCTGTCACATCGGCCTGAAGGACGTCGACGCCGAGACCCTCGACGCCATCCAGGGCTACTACTGGAACGAGTGGGATCCCGACACGGTCGGCCGCAACGGGCTGCGCTGCAAGGTGTTCGCGCCGACCTGCTACGAGCCGGCGATGGCGCCGCCGGGCGGCCACATCATCATCCTGCAGAAGGTGCTCGAGCTCGACTACGACGCGATCGACGACTGGCCGCGCCACAAGCAGCAGATCGAGGACTATTGCGTCGACCATCTGGCGTCGGTGCTGCCGGGCCTGGCCGAGAAGACCGTGGTGCGCACCTCGGCCTCGGCGCACACCTCGTGGCGCTTCACGCTCAACACCGCCGGCGCGATGCTCGGCTGGGAGATGTCGCCCGACCAGCTCGGCTTCGACCGCCCAGGCCTGGTCGGCCCGATCGACGGCCTCTACATCGTCGGCCACTGGGCGCAGCCGGGCGGCGGCATCACGCCGGTGATCGTGTCGGCGGCGCGCGTGGCGCAGGCGATCAGCGGCGGCAGCGGCGTGCTCGACTCCGGCCTGGCGCGCTGGAAGGCGTTCGATCCGCGGCCGGATGAAATGCGCCTGCTCGAGACGGTGGGCGCATGATCCAGTGCGCGACGCTGCTGATCGGCGGCGACGACGCGCTCACCGCGCGCCTGGCGCGCGCGCTCGCCGCGCGCGGGCCGTGCGCGTGCGTGACCGCGCGCTCGGTCGACGACGGTCTCGGCGTGCGCGCGGTCGACGAGGCCGCGGCCGACGTCGTCGGCGCGCAGGCGCGCACCCTGGTTTATGTGGCCGCCGCACGCGGCGCCGGCTTCGGCGTGCCCGACGCCGCCGATCTGGTCGCCGTGCTCGACGCGGCGACCGGCGTCGATCATCTGGTCGTGGTCGGCAGCGCGCTGGTCTTCGATCCGCATCATCAGCATCCGGGCATGGCCGGCGGGCTGCTTCGCACACCGCGCGGGCCGGGCCAACCCCGGGCGCGCCCCAGGCAGCAGCACGAGGACGAACATCGCGGCC
>JBCCOR010000081.1:0-11524 GCA_039025295.1 Acidobacteriota bacterium | reverse complement strand
CGGTGGTGCGCCGCCCCCGGCCGCGGGTGGGCCACCTCCCCCCCCCGCGCTTCGGGGGACCCGGGGCCCCCGGCGCCGCCCACGCGTCCGAAGGCGACGGCATTTGGGGCCTGCTGCTCTTCACCGACGTCACCGCGGCGGTGCAGGCGGCGCTCGCTTACCACAACGATCTCAGCAACCTGCCGTGGGCGCACGATCTGCCGCGTCTGCACGGTCGGGTGGCCATCCACAGCGCGCGCGCCAGCCGCGAGCACGATCGCCCTGCCGCGCGCCTGCTCGAGCGGCTGATCGGACTCGCCGTACCCGACCAAACGCTGGTCAGTCGGGCGATCTTCGACCGCGCGCGCACGGCGCTGGAGAACGGCATTCCGGACACCGTGCGCTGGCTGGCCCACGGCTCGTACAGCGTCGACGGCCTCGAAGGCGTGCTCGACGTCTACGAAATCGGCAGCGATGGCCGCGCGCCGCTGAGCCCGCCGCCGGATGCCGCCGCGGGCCGTCGCTTGCCGAGTCCGGGCGGCGTGCTCGGCTGGCGTCCGGCGGTCGATCAGCCGATTCCCGGGCGTCCGGGCTGGCGGTTGGCGAGTCGGCTCGGTCAGGGCACCTTCGGCGAGGTCTGGCTGGGGCACGACGCTGCCGCGCCCGCCGCTGCGCCGTCCGCCGTGGAAGCGGACGGCGCGGTCGACATCGCGGCCTCGTCCGCGACGCGGGTGTTCAAGTTCAGCTTCCAGCTCGATCATCGCGACACCCTCAAGCGCGAGCTCGCCATCCATCATGCGCTGCGCGAGCAGCTGGGCCCGCGCCGCGACATCGTCGCCATCGACGACGCGCATCTCGATCTCGCGCCGTACTACCTCGAGATGACCTATCTGCCGGGCGGCAGCCTGCTCGACTGGGTAAACGCCCACGGCGGCATCAGCGCCCTGCCCCAAGCGCTGCGGCTCGATCTGACGGCGCAGGTGGCCGAAACGCTCGCAGCGATGCACGCCATCGGCGTGCTGCACAAAGACATCAAGCCGAGCAACATTCTGATCGCCACCGACCGCGCCGGCCATCCGCGCATTGCGCTGACCGACTTCGGCATCGGCGCGGCCGCCGAGTACGAGACCACCTCGACCCGCCTCGATCTGTCGCGTCCGCGCGTCAGCGATTCGAGCGCGACGGTGATCGGCACCCGCCTCTATCTCGCCCCCGAGCTGCTCGGCGGCGAACCGGCGACGGTCCATGCCGACATCTACGCGCTGGGCGTGATCCTCTATCAGCTGCTGGTCGGGGATTTCGATCGCGTGCTGGCCCCGGGCTGGGAGCACGACATCGACGATCCGCTGCTGCGCGAGGATCTGGCGCTGATGGTCGACGGCTCCCGTCGCCGGCGCCTGGGCGACGCGCTTCAGGTGGCCAAGCGGCTACGCACCCTCGACGTGCGCCGCGCCGAGGCCAAGGCCGCGGCGCAGCAGGCGCGCGAGGCCGAGGAGGCGCGACGCCTCCTGCGCCGCAGCCAGCGTCGGCGGCAGCGGATCCGGCTGGCCGCGATCGTCCTTGGCGGCCTGGCGCTGGTGCTGGCCGCGATGGTGCTGATGATCCGGCAGCAGGCGGAGCGCGCCAACCGCGAAGCGGCCAATGCGCTGGCGGTGTCGCGCTTCCTGGTCGATCTCTTCCAGACCACCGACCCCACCCAGGCGTCGGGTATCGACGTCAGCGCGCGCGAGATCCTGCGCAACGGCATCGAGAAAATCGAGCAGTTCGAGAACCGTCCGCTGATCCAGGCGCGTCTGCTGAGCGCGATCGGCGAGGTCTACATGCGTCTGGGCCAGCCGGCCGAGGCGACGCCGCTGCTCGAGCGCGCGCTCGACATCCGGCGCAGCATGCCGCTGGTCGATCCGCGCGAGATGGGCGACAGCTTCGAGGATCTGGCCGGTCTCTACCGTCTCCAGGGCCGCTACGCGGAGGCCTCGACGCACTACGCCCGGGCGCTCAGCACGCTCGAGTCGCGGCTCGGTGAAACCAACGACGAGGTCGCCTACTGCCTGCGTGGCTACGCCGTCAACGAGTGGTACCGCGGCCACTACGTGCAGTCGGCGCGGCTGTTCGAGCGCGCGCTGTCGATCTGGCGCGCGCTCTACACCGAGCGCCATCCCGAGGTGCTCGCGAGCCTGCAGAGTCTGGCGCATCTCAACGTCGAGCTCGGCAACTACGACGAGGCCGAGGCGCTGTACCTCGACGTGATCGCGGTGCGCGAGGCGATGCTGCCGCACGACCATCCCGATCTCGCGTGGACCTTCAACAGCCTCGGTTTCTTGCACTGGCACCAGGGCCGCTACGACGACGCCGAGGTGCGCCTGCAGCGTGCGCGGGTGATCTGGGAATCGGCGCTCGGCGCCGACCACCCGCGCATCGCGTGGGTGCTGCATCATCTGGCGCGCAACCGCCTGGCGCGCGACGACGACGTGGCCGCGGCGACGGCGATGATGGAGCGCGCGCTCAGCCTGGTGACCGACCGCTACCAGGAAGGCTTCTGCCTGATCGGCCTGGCCGATCTCTACGCCCGCGCCGACCGGCTCGACGAAGCCGGCGCGCTCTTGACGCGCGCCGAGATGCGCTGGGCCGATGCGCTTGGTCCCGGGCATCCGCAGCAGCCGTGGCGCCTGCGCGCGACCGGGCGCCTGGCGCTGATGCGCGGCCGACTCGACGACGCCGAGGCGCTGTACCGGGAGGCGTTGGCGCTGGCGGATGTGACGCTGGGCGCGGCCCATCCGATGCGCATCGGCATCCTGGTCGATTTGGGTGATCTGGCGCATCTGCGCGTGCGCGACGACGAGGCGGACGCCGCCTATCGTGAAGCGCTGGCGATCGGCGCGCAGACGGTCGAGCCGACGCACGCGGATCTGCGGCGGGCGCAGCGCGGCATGGCGATCCTGCGCGGCGAGATCGACGAGGATACGTCGTTCAGGCCTGCAGCGTCGTCATCGCCCGATCGATGATCGCTGCGATCTCTCCACGTCTGTGGATGCCGCAGCTGAACTGCTCACGCACAGAGGCTTTGGTTGGTGCGTTCAGGGTTCTGGCAGTTCCTCGAGCACGAGAGATTGTCCCGACGGACGAAAAATCCTGAGAAGGAATCTGGAAGATTCAATCGGGCAAGTTTTCAATCGTTCACTGCAGGGCAAGCCTCTGTCATCGAGCTTTCGCAGTTCAACGACATCAAGAGGTCTGCGTTCGGTACCAAACGCATGAAAAATCCAGCGCTCAGAGGTTAGCGCAGGATGCCGAACTTCCAACGTACTCAACCCTGAGTAATCGTCTAGCAACAGATCATAGGCAGGAAGACTGAACGTCTCTTGTTTTTCAGCTTCAAGCGACCATTTGATGACTTCGACAACGAGCTTGTCGAAGAGCACTGAGGCGATTGCATCCCAATTGTCATACGCATCGGGTCGCTTCCAAGGTATGTCGACCCGTTCAACAAACGGCACGACAGAGGCCAATGCATCTCGAAAATTCAAGAGCACAGGTGAGAAATTCACGAACTACCTCCCAAGGCTTTCTTGAGGATCTCGAGTTCTTCAGGAGAAGGTGTTCTCTTTTCACCGAAGCCTTTTCCAGGAACAACCGGCTCCCGAATCAACTTTCAAGCCAGATAGCGCCCTCTTGCTCGCTGAAGCAGTATCGTCAGCCGCATCGACAATACGACCTGTTGAATTGGCCGCATCGCCCGTGATCTCAGCAAGCCCTAGACCTGCTTTCGCATCTCTGACGGATACTGGCGATAAGATCTCCGAAGCAAGAGAAACTGCAGCGATCGTGCGCTCTTCCGTCGATGAATCGGGCGACGTCAGCGTATCGATATCTTCCGCGATACCTGCGACCGTCGATGCAAGATCTCCTCCTTTGAAGACGGCTTTGAGTGCTTTCGCAAGCACAGCAGTCCGACCATCTGGATCGATCAGCGTGACCGGATTGTTGAAGGCGTAGCTGAAGCGATTCCACGTCTGCGGATGCTGCAGCCGAACGCTTTCCCGCGCCGGGTCAACGCTCAGGAAGCGCGCCGTCCACGGACTGCAGAAGCGGGCCCGCATATAGTCGAGCTCGACCTGGACGCCGCCGGCGCCGCCGAGCGTACCAAGGTCGCGCTCGTGCCCCGTGAAGCGCTTGCGCTCGGGATCGCTGCTCGACGCCGCGAGGTCGGTCGGTTCGCCGAAGCCGAAGACGTGCTGGGTTCTCAATCCATCGTGGCGATCGCCAGCCGTCGAAGCGATACGCCTGCGCCGAGCCGCTTCCGAGGTTATAGGTCTTCAGTCGGTTTGCGCCGTCGAAGGTGTACCACTCGGAGCCGCGCGCTCTCACGTTGCCCGAGCCGTCGAAGCGGTGCGCGCCGAGCGCGGCGACGCCCTGGGCGACGAAGAGCGGATCGTCGGTCGACAGCAGGTTCTTCGATTCCTCCGCAGCGCCCGGCCAGTCGGCCGGCCACGACGCCCGGATGTCGCGCGGACGCGGCAGGCCGCTCGCATCAGGGACGACGTCGACGCGCAGGCCGCTGGCATGGCGAATCTGCGTCGCCATCCCGCTGACGTCGTACGACATCCCGTGCAGGAAACCCGGAATCGACGAGAGATAGCCGCGGCTGTGGTGACGCGTCTGCGCGCTCGCCGGCCCGGCGCCGTCGCTCGTGCAGGCCGCGTGCGTACAGCGCGGGTACGTGAGCGTCGTGACGTTGCCGAGCGCGTCGTGCTGCCACGCCTGCGTGAAACGCTGCCCACCGCTGACCGCGGTCGTCTTACGCGACACCGCGCCGCCCGGTCCGTCGTGCGCGTACGTCTCCGTGACCGCGATGTCAGTCAGAAGCGACGGCGACCACGGGATGCGGATCCAGTTGTGGCTGATCGCCTCGATCAGGCGGTTCGTCGAGCGCCCCGATGTGCCGTAGACGAAGGATTGCCACGGGCGGTCCGAGCCCGTCTCGCGTACCTCGACCAGGCGCTCGTACGCGTCGTAGGAGAACAGCAGATCGCTCGTGCCGTCTTTGATCTGCCGTGCGCGACCACGGGCGTCATGGCGCCCGTAGTCCGTGCGGCCACTCTCAGGATGCACCTCCGACAGCAGGAACCCGCGGCCGTCGAAATCCCATCGACGCGTCTGCGTCACACCACCGCCGCGCGGCTTGATCGTCGCGACGCGCAATCTGTCTGCAGCGTCGTAGACGTACCGCGCCTCGGCGCCGCCTTCGGGCTCGACGACCTGCAGCAGTCTGCCGCGGGCGTCGTACCGCTCGATCGTCGAATAGGCAGTCTGGCCGTGCTCGCTCGTCGCGACCTTCTGCGTGCGGACAACCTCGCGAATCCCGCGATACGTGAAATCCACGCGCGCGCCGTCGGGCTGCGTGATCCGACCCGGGCGGCCAAACGCGTCGTAGTCCTCGTACGTCGTCCAGCGCGCGGGCTTGCCGCCGCCGTGCCAGGTCGAGACGCGCTTCAGCTCGCCTGACGCGTGGCGCTCGGTGATGCGCTGGGCCCACACGGCGCCGGGCATCAATCGACGCTCCTTCCACAGGCGGCCGAAGCCGTCGAAGTAGAGCTCCTCGCGCGCAATCGGCGTCGCCGTCGTTGAGCCGTTCGGGCGATAGAACAATTCCATCTTCGGCCCGGTCGAGCCGATCGAGTGGCGGATCTGCACCCACGCGCCGCCGTGCGCCGCACTGGGCTTCACCGCCGTGACGCGGTGGAGCTGATCGTAGTCGTAGGCGATCTCCAGCCCAGCCGCGTCGCGCTCGGACAGCACGACGCCGGAGCGATCGACCGTGCGGTCGAGGAGATACCAGTCGGCGCCGCGGTATTTTGACTTCGTGCGGATGCCGTGCTCGTATTCGTGGTCGATCGTCACCTCGCCGCCGGCGTCGAGCGCGTCGAGCACGTGCTGGGGCAGATTCTTGAAGGGGTTCTCGTATTGCGGCGGCGGCTCACCGACGGCTGGCGTTGCCGTGACGACGGCCAGCAGGACGGCGAGGAGGAAAAGCGGCAGAAGGCGGATGCAGATCATGGCTCGCTCCCAGAAAATTGAGTCTCTACTCCATAGAACGCGTCCAGAAGGCCAAATCCCAAAGTTCAGAAGCAGATTTTTTGGAAAATACACGCGGCGCGACGGCTGCTAGGATTCTCCGTATCCGCTCTGATCGCTGACTCGCCCCGGAGCCCACCGCCATGTCCGACAGCCCCACGCCCGCCGACGCCACCGAATCCACCGCCGTCGCCCCCGCCGATACCGCCGCCGCCAACGCCGACGACGACGTCGTCCGCCCGCCGGCCGGCGACACCGCCGCGCTCGAAGCCGCCATCGTCGAGGCGATCCAGACGATTTACGATCCCGAAATCCCGGTCAACATCTACGAACTCGGCCTGATCTACGACGTTGACGTCGGCGCTGAAGCCGCTGAA
Source organism: Acidobacteriota bacterium (assembly GCA_039025295.1). Classification (GTDB taxonomy): domain Bacteria; phylum Acidobacteriota; class Thermoanaerobaculia; order Multivoradales; family J023; genus JBCCOR01. The sequence goes on along the minus strand of JBCCOR010000081.1, from coordinate 5,096 downwards.
GGCAACGGACGCGAGGTCTACGTCAAGATGACCCTGACCTCGCCCGCCTGCCCGGTCGCCGGCTCGCTGCCCGGCGAGGTCGAGGGCAAGGTCGCCTCGGTCGACGGCGTCGGCAAGGCCGAGGTCGATCTGGTGTGGGATCCGGTGTGGAATCCGTCGATGATGTCGGAGGAAGCCCGCCTCGAGCTGGGCATGATGTGAAGCCGGGCCGCGCAGGCCGAGCACTCAGGCGTCGGCAGTCTCTTCGACGACCGCCTCTTCGACGACCAGATTGTCGATGATGAAGTCGCGCCGCTCCGGGCTGTTCTTGCCCATGTAGAAGCGCAGCGACGCTGCGACCTCGGTGCGCGCGCGGATCTGCACCGGCACCAGGCGGATGTTTTCGCCCATGAACGCCTTGAATTCCTTCGGCGAGATCTCGCCCAGGCCCTTGAAGCGCGTCACCTCGGGTGCGCGAATCGCGGCCAGTGCGCGGTCGCGCTCGGCCTCGCTGTAGCAGTAGCGCGTCTCTTTCTTGTTGCGGACGCGGAAGAGCGGCGTCTCGTAGATGTAGACGTGGCCGCGGTGCACGAGCTCCTCGAAGTAGCGCAGGAAATACGTCAGCAGCAGATTGCGAATGTGCATGCCGTCGACGTCGGCGTCGGTGGCGACCACCACCTTCTCGTAGCGTAGGTTGTCGACGTCGTCCTCGATGCCGAGCGCGCGCATCAGGTTGTAGAGCTCTTCGTTCTTGTAGATCGCGTCGCGCTTGAGGCCGTAGCAGTTGAGCGGCTTGCCCTTGAGCGTGAAGATCGCCTGCGTGTCGACGTCGCGCGCTTGCACCATCGAGCCGCCGGCCGAGTCGCCCTCGGTGATGAACAGCGTCGACTCGTCGGCGCGCGGCTTCTTGTCGCCGCGGTGGATCTTGCAGTCGATCAGCTTGGGAATGCGGATCGCGGTCTGCTTGGCGCGCGTGCGCGCCTGCTTCTTGACCGCGCTCAGCTCCTTGCGCAATTTCTCGTTGGCCTCGATCTTGGCCAGGACCTTCTCGGCCGCCTCGGGCTGCTGATGCAGCCACACCAGCACCGCCTCCTTGGTCTCCTCGACCAGCCAGCTGCGCACCTCGGTCGAGCCCAGCTTGTTCTTGGTCTGGCTCTCGAAGACCGGCTCCTGCAGCTTGATCGCGACCGCGCCGACCAGGCCGTCGCGCACGTCGGCGCCGGCGAAGTTCTTCTTGGCGAATTCGTTGATGCCGCGCAGAACGCCCTCGCGAAACGCGCTCTGGTGCGTGCCGCCGTCGCTCGTGTACTGGCCGTTGACGAAGCTGTAGTAGGTCTCGCCGTAGCTGTCGGTGTGGGTGAAGGCGAATTCGAGCTTGTCGGCCCGGTGATGGACGACCGGGTAGAGGGCCTCTTTGTCTTCGCCGAGCACCTCGCCGAGCAGATCGCGCAGGCCGTCCTGGCTGCGATAGCGCGCGCCGTTGTAGACCAGCGTTAGGCCGGTGTTGAGGTAGGCGTAGTAGCGCAGACGCCGCGCGATGTACTCCTCATCCCAGGCGTAGTCGCCGAAGATCTCGGGATCGGGCGTGAACGCGACGAAGGTGCCGGTGGGCGACTGGGCGTCGCGGCCGTCGGTCTCGTCGTGCTTCTGGCCGCGGGCGAAGATCGCCTCCTTGAACTGGCCCTCGCGGAAGCTCTTGACCTCGAAGCGCTCCGACAGCGCGTTGACCGCCTTGGTGCCGACGCCGTTGAGGCCGACCGAGAATTGAAAGACGTCGTCGCTGTATTTGCCGCCGGTGTGCATCTCCGACACGCAGGCGACCACCTTGCCGAGCGGAATGCCGCGACCGTGATCGCGCACCGTGACGCGGTTGCCGTCGCGCGTGATCTCGATCCGCCGCCCCTGGCCCATGATGAACTCGTCGATCGCGTTGTCGATCACCTCCTTGAGCAGCACGTAGATGCCATCGTCGGGGTTGGAGCCATCGCCGATGCGGCCGATGTACATGCCGGTGCGCCGGCGGATGTGGGTGAGCGGATCGAGGGTCTGGATCGTGGCTTCGTCGTAGGCGACGCGGGCTTTCGGCGGCATCTTGAACTCGGCGGAAACGTGGGCGGGAGTTGGAGACAAGGCGTAAGCGAGGCGGTGAGGCCGTCTGAGGCTAGCGTATCAGGGCCGCATGGGCCCAGACGTCGATGCCGCAGTTGCCTCGATGCCCGCTCGTCCGCGATGATGAACCCAGTACCCGGATCGAGCCTGTTCCGATCGCGCACCGTCTGCGACGCTGCGACGCGCACCCGCACGCCCGAACCCGATGCGACCGATGTTCGACGACTACCCCTTCCCCGACCCACGCCTGGCCGACGCCGACGGCCTGGTCGCCATCGGTGGCGACTTCAGCCCCAGGCGCCTGCTGGCGGCCTACACCGCCGGCATCTTCCCGTGGCCGAGTCGGCATCTGCCGCGCGCGTGGTTCTCGCCCGATCCGCGCATGGTGCTGGTGCCCACCGAGCTGCATCTCCCGCGCAGCCTGCGCAAGCGCATTCGCCGGCAGCCCTACCGCATCACCTTCGACGTCGCCTTCGACCGCGTGCTCGACGCCTGCTCGCGCGTGCCCCGGCCCGGTCAGGACGGCACCTGGATGACCGCGCCGCTGATCGACGGCTACCGCGATCTGTATCGGCTCGGCTTCGCCCACTCGGTCGAGGCGTGGGACGACGACGACCATCTCGTGGGCGGGGTCTACGGCCTGTCGGTGGGCCGCATGTTCAGCGGCGAGTCGATGTTCCACGTCGCCCCCGACGCCTCGAAGATCGCCTTCGCCCATCTCGTCACCCAGCTGCGCCGCTGGCGTTTCCCGGTGGTCGACTGCCAGGTCTACACTGAGCATTTGGCGCGCTTCGGCGCGCGCGAGTGGCCGCGAGCGCACTATCTCGACGCCCTCGCCCGTGCCCTCGAGCGCCCGACGCGACGCGGTCCGTGGACCGAGCGGGTCGACGACGATCTCTTCGCTCTCGACGCCGCGTCGACCCGCGCATCGGCGACCGCGCCCGGCCCCGGCGACGCAGCCCCGACTGGCGACGATGCCCCGGCCAGCGACGCGGTCGCGCCCAACGCCGCAGCGCCCGACGCGGCGGGAGCTGCCGCATCGGGCGCCGACGACGCCTCGTGGCCGAGCGCATGGCCCGAGGACTGGCCCGAGGCCCGTACCGCTGCGCCTCCCCGCGCAGACGGCACGCGCCGATCTCACCGAGCCTTCGGCACCTCGTAGGCACCCAGATCGAAGTAGAGCCACCAGCCGGTCTCGCCCTGGAAGATGTCGCGGTCGTCCCAGTCGGCGCAGTTGCCGGCGCCGCCCGGCAGCAGCGCGCTCAGCGTCATGCCGCTGAGATCGCCCAGGTTCATCGGCATCTGGATCTGATCGGCCACCGACTCGGCGAGGAAGCCGCGCACCAGGCCGGGCAGGTAGTAGCCCGGCACGTCGGCGAGCGGCGTGACCGCGAGCCGCAGACGCGTCACCGGGATCTGCACGATGCCGAGATCGAGCGTGCGATCGCGCGGCGCGGTGACGAAGCAGGGCGCGCGCACCGTGTTGGGCACCGGCGCGTAGCCGGCGAGCGTGCCTGGCAATCCCTCGAGGCAGGTTTCGCTGGCCATCAGGACCTGGTACTGGCTGCTGCCCTGCAGGCTGAATTGCGCGCAGGCGGTCTGGGTCCACGGCACCGCACAGGCGGCGCTGCCGAGGGCGATCTCGCGCCGGCCGTTCTGCGGCAGAACGCTGAAGTCGAGCACCGGGCTGTTGTCGAGCACGCCGTCGAAGTCGGCGTCGCCCTCGAGATGCATGCGCAGCAGGTTGTTGAAGGCCGTGCTGCCCTGGTCGCGCTGCGCCGGCGGCCCGAGATTGCCGTCGCCGTCGCCCTCGAAGAAGCCGTCGGTCACGTCCTGGCAGCCGGCGCCGGTGTCGATCAGGATGTGCGGATCGCGCAGTGCCATCGCGAAGACGCGCAGCGCGCCCCCGCTGCCACCGCCCTCGGGGGCGGCCAGATGGCCGAACGGATCGACGATGGCTTGTCCGTCGCTGCCGTGGGCCGGCAGCACCAGCGCGGTGATCATCACGACCGCTGCGGTCCACGCAGCGGCCAGGCGGCCGATTCGGCGCGCCGACGGGGAATCCAGTTTCGAAGGGCGGGTGTTCATGTGGCATCTCCCAAACAAGCAAGGCGGACAGGGAACGCATCAACATCGATAAATAGACATTAATCAATAATTATTGCGTCACCCATGACGCCCCGCGCGGCGCTGTGCAACGCCGCGCGGCTGGCCCTCCGCCCGATTGCGCGCGGTCAGGGCACGACGAACGGCACGGCGCGGGCGGTGCTCTCGAGATAGAGCCACCAGCCGCTTTGGCCACGCCACATGTCGCGGTCGTCGCCGGTCGCGCAGTTGCCCGTACCGCCGGGCAGGAGCGCGCTCAGCGGCTGGCCGCCGAGCACCGGCACGTCGACCGGCACCACGACGGCGTCGGCCGTCGCTTCGGGCAGGAAGCCGATCAGGAGGCCCGGTGTCAGCTGATCGATCGGATCGCCGACGGCGACGCCGGCGAGCTGGACGTCGAGCAGCTCGAGGGCGATGTCGAGCAGCACGATCGCGCTGTCCTGCGCCGCGGTCACCAGGCACGGCCCGGCGATCGACGGCACGGCGGGCGCGTAGCCCGAGGTCGTGCCGGCGATCGCCTCGAGGCACAGGCCGGCGTCGAGGCCGTCGTAGGTGGCGACGCTGGAGATCGCGCCGGGCAGCGGCATGCACAGCGTCGACGGTACCGGGGCGGTGCAGTCGGCGCGCACGCTCTCGGTGGGCAGCATCGCGGCCAGCGGATCGAGCGGCTGCAGGCGCTGCACCAGGCTGACGTCGAGCAGGCCGTCGCCGTCGCCGTCTTCGTCCAGCGCCGCGGCCAGCTGATCGTTGAACGACGGACCGAGGCCGCCGAGCACGCTGTCGGTGATGTCCTGGCAGCCGAAGAAACCGCCGAGATCGGCGAAGACATGCGGATCGCGCAGGATCAGCGCGTCGAGGCGGAAGGTGTCGGCCGTCGGCAGGCCGACGATCGCCGACCAGCG
>JBCCOR010000080.1:0-11524 GCA_039025295.1 Acidobacteriota bacterium | reverse complement strand
GCGGCCGGGGTGGTGGTGGCGATCACCGGCACCGAGAGCGTCTTCTCGACCTCGATCTCCTGGCTCTCCCGCTCGATGTCCTGGCGGAAGAGGTTGTGCATGTAGAACGCCAGGTTGAACGTCGTCGGGTTGTAGGCGCCCTCGAACATCGAGCGGTTGAGCGCCTTGTGCCAGGCGTTGACCTCGCGCATGCGCTGGTCCTGTGGCACCAGGCTCTCTTTCAGCAGCTGGGCGATGTCGGCCGGCAGCGGCTGGCCGTCCTGGGCGAGGGTGGCGCCGTCGATCACCGGTTTGTAGCTGCCGCTGATCGGCGGCGGCAGGGTGGTGCCGGTCAGCAGCTCGAAGAGCAGCACGCCGAGCGAGTAGATGTCGTCGGCGCGATCGGGCGCCGCGCCGCTCAGCGCCTCGGGCGAGAGATAGCGGCCGAAATGCTGTCGGATCAGCGGATTGCTGGTCGACTCGCGCAGGCCGGGGCCGAGCTCCAGGCCGAGCAGGCGGGCCTCGCCCTCGTTGGAGATCATGACCAGGTTGGGCACCAGGAAGCCGTGAATGACCCGTTCGCCCTCGATCCGGTACTCGCGCGCGGCGGCGAGCGCCAGTGCGACGCGCTCGGTGATCAGCAGGCCGTGCTCCACCGGGATCGGGTTCTTCTTGCGTGCCGCCTGCTCGAAGAGGTTCGACAGGTTCTTGCCCGAGACGTACTCGTAGGCGACGTAGGGGATGCCCTGGATCTCGCCCGTAGCGACGCTCTCACCGATGTTCGGGCTCTTGAGCGTGTCGTGCAGCGCCGCGCGTTTGCGGATCGTGCCCCAGAGCTTGCGCCCGTCGACGGCCTGACCGTTGAGTACCCGCAGCAGGACGACGCTCTCCATGCCTTTGGCGCCGAGCTGGCCGGCGCGGTAGGTCTCGCCGAGGGGATCTTCGGTCAGTTTCTTGAGAAGAAGATAGTCGCCAAACTGTTCTCGGGTATTCATGCAAGCTCCCGGGGAGGACGAGCGATGGGCGCGCAGGCCGCGATCCACGGAGTCGCGACCACCCCTGCTGAGGGCGTAGAAGTTGCGGATTTGCGCACGGCCGGTTGTGACATCTCAGTGATACACCAGCGCTGGCGTCGAGTCAATCGAAGACCCAGATCCATACCCATCCCGATCCGTTTCCGATTCGTCTCCGCGCCAGCGGGCCGGATCGCATCAGCTGTGCGGATCGTCCCTCGCCGCGTCTTCCGGATCGGGCTCGCCGCGCAGGAAGCGTCCGAGCACGGCGTCGTCGCTGGCGTCGGCCTCCGCCCAGGTGCCGATGAAGCGGAAGCAGCCGCCGTCGAGGAAGGCGATGCGGTCGGCGACGGTGCGCGCCAGCGGCAGATCGTGGGTGATCACCACCGCGGTGACGCCGAGCTCGGCCTGTGAGCGCTGGATCAGTCGGGCGATCGCGGCTGAGGTCACCGGATCGAGGCCGGTGGTCGGTTCGTCGTAGAGCATCGCCTCGGGATCGAGCGCCAGCGCGCGGGCCAGCGCGACGCGCTTGCGCATGCCGCCCGAGAGCGCCGACGGCATGCGGTCTTCGACGTCGCGCATGCGCACGCGCGCGAGCAGCTGGCGCACCTTGTCGTGCAGTTCGCCGTCGTCGATCGCCTCGCCGGTGTCGATGGCGCGCTCGCGCAGCGGGAAGGCGAGGTTGTCGAAGACGTTCATCGAGTCGAAGAGCGCGCCGCCCTGGAACAGCATCGCCACCCGCCGGCGGATCGGATAGAGCGCGGTTTCTTCGAGCTCCGAGACCAGGACGTCGTCGAAGTGGACGGTGCCGCGATCGGGTCGTTCGAGGCCGTTGAGATGGCGCAGCATGACGCTCTTGCCGGTGCCCGAGCGGCCGAGCACCACCAGGCATTCGCCGCGGTGAACGTCGAACGAGGTGCCTTCGAGTACCGCGCGCGGGCCGTAGGCCTTGTGCAGATCGCGAATGCGGAAGAGCGGCGCGGACGTCGTCATCCGCGCAGCCTAGCAGGGGCGGCGACCTCTGCGGCGCGCTTCCGCGGTGCGGCGCGCCTCAGACCATGCCGCCCGGACGGAACAGCTCGTCGTGCTTGCGCAGGGCGTAGCGGTCGGTCATGCCGGCGACGTAGTCGAGCACTTTCTGGGTGTTCGAGGCGCCCTCCTGGCGGTAGCTGTCGGGGACGGCCTCGGGATGGGCGAGCAGGTAGTCGACGAGATCGCGCAGCAGCTTGACCGCGTTGTCGGCCTGCAGCTTGGCCTCGGGGCGGAGATAGACCCGCTCGAACATGAAGGCGCGGAAGTCGTTCATCACCGCCAGCACGTCGGGCGCCATCGTCACCGTGCCCTGCTTCAAGCTCTCCTCGATCACGCCGCGGATCATGCGCGCGATCCACTCGCGGCCGGGCGGGCCGAGCACCTTCACCGTCGCCGCGGGCAGATCGGCCTCGGTCAGGACGCCGGCGCGGATCGCGTCCTGCATGTCGTGCACCAGATACGCGATGCGGTCGGCGTAGCGGATCACCCAGCCTTCCTGGGTCGACGGCGGCGGCTCGACCTTCCAGGTGTGGGCGCGGATGCCGTCGAGCACCTCCCAGGTCAGGTTGAGCGGCTCGAGCAGTTCGAACACCCGCACGCCCTGCGCGGCGTGCTGCCACTCGTCCTCGACGTAGGGCGAGAGCGCGATCTCGCCGGTGTGGCCGAAGGGCGGATGGCCGACCTCGTGGCCCAGGCAGATCGCCTCGACCAGCGGCTCGTTGAGCGCCAGCGCGACCGCCAGGGCGCGGCCGATCTGGGTTACCTGGAGCGTGTGCGTCAGGCGTGTGACGAAGTGATCGCCCTCGGGATTGATGAACACCTGCGTCTTGTGCTTCAGCCGCCGGAACGCCTTCGAGTGCAGGATGCGGTCGCGGTCGCGCTCGAAGTGGGTGCGGAAGTCGTCGTCGTCCTCGGGCTGGCGACGGCCGCGGCTGGCGGCCGAGCGGGTGGCCGCGGGCGAGAGATAGGCGCGCTCCCATGCGTCGCGCGTTTCGTGATCGACGCGGCGCAGGCGCGGGGCGTCGGGCGTGTCGGTGTGGGCTGCGGTCTCGGTCACGTCGTTCGGGTCTCGGTCACGATTGCACCAGCCGCTTGCGCAGGGCGCCGGAGAGGGCGTCGATCGCGAGCACGGCGACGACGATCACCACGACCACCGCGCCGGCTTTGTCGAAGCGGCGATAGGAGAGGTTGTTGAGCAGGACGGCGCCGATGCCGCCGGCGCCGACGACGCCGAGCACGGCCGAGGCGCGCAGGTTGATTTCGAAGCGGAACAGCCACAGCGCCAGGATCTCGGGCAGCACCTGCGGCATCACGGCGTAGCGCAGATTCTCGAGCGTGCCGCCGCCGCAGGCGGTGACCGCCTCGAGCGGACTCAGGTCCATCGACTCGACGATGTCGTTCGAGAGCTTGCCGAGCATGCCGACCGAGTGCAGGCCGATCGCCAGCGTGCCGGCGAACGCGCCCAGGCCGACCACCGGCACCAGGTAGATCGCCAGCAGCAGCTCGGGCACGACGCGGATCAGGCCGAGCAGCGCCTTGATCGGCACGCCGAGCGCCGGGAAGAGATTGCGTGCGCCGAGCAGGCCGAGCGGCAGGCTCAGCACCGCCCCGATCAGCGTGCCGAGCCAGGCCATCTGGATCGACTCGAGCATCGCCGGCAGCACGCTCTCGCGGCCGTACTCGGCGTCGGGCGGGAACATCAGACCGCCCAGCCGCGCCAGGCGCTCGGGCAGGTCGAGCAGGCGATCCTGCGGCACGTCGAGGGTCAGCGCGGCCCAGGCGAAGAGCGCGGCCAGGCCGAAGCCGACCCAGGGGCCCATGCCGCGCGACGGCGGGATGGGTGAATTGCTGCCGGCCGTGCCCGTGCCGGAAGATGCGGCGGTCGTCGATTCGCTCATCGTCAGTGTTCCTTCCGCACGTTAGCGGCGGCCGGTCGCGATCTCGCCGACCAGGCGGCGACGCGCGAACTCCGACACGGTTTCGATCATCAGCACGACGACGAAGATGGCGAGCACGATCATGGTCACGCGGGCGTAGTCGAACATCGCCAGCTGCGATTTGAGCACCACGCCGACGCCGCCGGCGCCGACCAGGCCGAGCACCACCGAGGCGCGAATGTTGAGCTCGAAGGCGTAGAGCAGGTACGAGACGTACTGCGGCAGCACCTGCGGCAGCACGCCGTAGGCGACCGTCTCGAACCAGCCGCCGCCGCTCGCGCGCACCGCCTCGAGCACGCCGAGGTCGATCGCCTCCATCGACTCCGACAGCAGCTTGGCGACCACCGCGACGGTGAACACCGACAGCGCCAGCGTGCCGGCGAACGGGCCGAAGCCGACCGCGCTCGCGAACAGCATCGCCCAGAACAGATCGGGCATCGTGCGCAGCAGGTTCATCGCGTTGCGGCTGACCAGGTAGACCGCGCGCAGCGGCGCGATCGGGCGCGCCGAGAGCACCGCCAGCGGCAGCGCGATCAGGCCGCCGACGACCGCGCTGACGTAGGCGATCTGGAGGGTCTCGAGAAACGGATCCCACAGCCGCGGCAGAAAGCCCCAGGCCGGCGGCAGGGAGTCGTCGATCAGGCGCTGGGCCTGCTTGAGATTGCTGAAGAGCTCGCCGAGGTCGAAGCCGGTACCGCGCACCGACCACGCGGTGAGCGCGCCGAGCACCAGCGCGACGACGCCGTTGCGCACCCGCGCGCGCCACGGATCGGGCGGCGGCGTGGGACCGGCGCCGCTCTCGATCGGTCGCGCGCTGCCGTCGGCGCTCACGACGACTCCGTCAGCACATCGTCGTCGGTCATCGCGCGGCCGTAGATCTCGGCGAAGTCGTTGTCGGTCACGGTCTCGCCGCGGCCGTCGAAGACCAGCTTGCCCTGGCGCAGGCCGATGATGCGTTCGCCGTACTGCTTGGCGAGATCGAGGAAATGCAGGTTGATCAAGACCGTGATGCCGAGCTCGCGGTTGATCCGCACCAGATCTTCCATCACCCGATGCGAGGTGATCGGGTCGAGCGACGCGACCGGCTCGTCGGCGAGGATCACGCTCGGCCGCTGGGCGAGCGCGCGCGCGATGCCGACGCGCTGCTGCTGGCCGCCCGAGAGCTGCGAAGCGCGCACGTGGGCACGGTCGCCGATGCCGACCTGCTCGAGCGCCTGCTGGGCGATCGCGACGTCTTCTTTGGGCCACAGGCCGAGCAGCGTGCGCCAGGTCGGCACCGCCGCCAGCCGGCCGAGCAGGACGTTCTGCAGCACGCTCAGGCGCTTCACCAGGCGGTAGTCTTGGAAGACCATGCCGATGCGCGCGCGCAGCTGGCGCAGATCGCCGCCGCGCGCGTCGCGCACCGAGGTCGCGCCCAGGCGGACGTCGCCGCCGGTGACCGGCACCAGGCCGTTGATCGTGCGCAGCAGGGTCGACTTGCCGGCGCCCGAAAGGCCGACGACGACGACGAATTGGCCCGGCTCGAGCGTCAGGCTGACGTCGTCGAGGCCGCGCACGCCGTTGCCGTAGACCACGGAGGCGCGCTCGAAGGTGATGGGATCGGCGGCCATGGCGCTCCTCAGCTGTTCAGGTCGATCTTGTCGCGCATCTCGCGGAAGGCGCGCTTGACGACGTCGTAGAGGCCGGGCTCGACTGCGACGAAGCCGTCGATTTCGTAGATCCGCCAGAGCACGCGCTCCTCTTGCGGCTTGTCGGCGTCGCGCTCGGTGATCGCCAGGAAGGCGCGGCGGATCGCGTCGCGGGTCTCCGGCGGCAGATCGCCGCGCACGGTCACGCCGTCGTTGGGGATCGGCGGCGACTGGCCGAAGACGATCACCTTCTCGCCGATGTCGGGATACTCGTCGCGCAGCAGCCGGCGGACGTCCTCGAACGCCACGCCGACCTCGACGTCGCCGTTGTAGACCGCGATCGCCGCCGCGTCGTGGCCGCCGATGAAGACGCTCTGGATGTCCTGCTCGGGGTTGATGCCGGCATCGAGCAGCTGCAGCGCCGGGAAGAGATGGCCCGAGGTGCTGGTCGGGTCGGTGAACGCGACCAGCCTGCCGCGCACGCCCTCGATCGGGCCGTCGCAGCGCAGCATGCCGTTTTCGTCGGCGGTTGGCGGCTCGGCGCACAGGCTGGGGTCGGTGGTCATCCACTGCGCCTTGTAGGTCGCCTCGCCGCGGCGCACCGAGATCAGCACCGGCTCGATGCCGTAGCGCTGGTTGCCGAGCATGGCGGCGAACGGCGGCAGCAGGCCGATGTCGGCGCGGCCCGAGCCCATCGCCTCGACCAGGCCGGTGTAGTCCTGCGGCACGAAGCTCTCGACCGGCACGCCGAGTTCGGCGCTGAGCGCCTCGGAGAGCTCGTCGGTGTTCTCGATCAGCACGTCGGCCTCGCGCGCGGGCACCAGGCCGAGCACCAGCTTCTGCGGCGCCTCGCCGTCGACGGATGGATCGTCGCCCGACGGGCCGCCGCAGCCGGTGAGACCGACGAGGGCGAGCATCGAGAGCAGCGTGAGAACGAGCGGAACGCGCGAAACGAACGGGCGGAGCATGGTCGGGGGATCCTCGAACAGGCTGGGCGTCGGAGAGCGCGCCGCGTGTGGGCGCGTCGGATGGGTACGAACGGCCACAGCGTACACCGTCGGCCGGCGGACGATGGAGATCTTTACGGCATTTTTCGAATCGCGCCGGGCAGATCGCCGGCGAGCACGCGGATCGGCGCGCATCACCAGGTCGGGTCGCGTTCGATCAGGGTGCCGGCCTCGTCGGCCGGCAGCGGCCGCGCGAAGTGATAGCCCTGGCCGTAGGGAATGCCGAGCTGGCGCAGCTGATCGAGCAGCGCCTCGGTCTCGACGCCCTCGGCGATCACCGACATCCCCAGGCTGGTGCCGAGCGCGGCGATCGTGCGCACGCTCGCGAGGTTCTCGCCGCCCGGCTTCATGCGCTGGATGAACGAGCGGTCGATCTTGAGCGTGTTGATCGGGAAGCTGTGCAGCGAGGCGAGCGACGAATAGCCCGTGCCGAAATCGTCGATCGACAGCCGGAAGCCCATGTGGCGCAGCTGCCAGAGGGTGTCCTGGATGGTTTCGGCGGCCTCCATCATCAGGCTCTCGGTGATCTCGAGGCCGATCGACGCCGGGTTGGCGTCGAGCTCGTCGATCGACGCGCGCACGCCGTCGAGAAAGTCCGGATGCGAGATCTCGCGCACCGACAGGTTGATGCTGATCACCAGGCAGTCGCTGTCGGGGAAGCGTTCCTGCCAGCGGGCGAGCTGACGGCAGGTTTCGCGCAGCACCCAGCGGCCGATCGGGATGATCAGGCCGGTCTCTTCGGCGATCGGGATGATCTGGTACGGGCTGAGGATGCCCTTCTCCGGATGATTCCAGCGGATCAGCGCCTCGAACGCGATCAGCTTGCCGGTGTTGAGCGACACCACCGGCTGGTAGAAGAGCACGAGCTCGTCCCGATCGATCGCCCGCCGCAGCTCGGTCTCGAGGCTCAGGCGGTTGACCGCCTCGGCGTGCATGGCGGCGTCGAAGACCTCGTAGCAGGCCTTGCCGCGCTGCTTGGCGCGGTACATCGCGATGTCGGCGTCGCGCATCAGGTCGTCGGGATTGGCGTAGCCGGTGGCGCTGAAGGCGATGCCGATCGAGCCCGACGACACGACGTCCTGGCCGGCGATGTGGAACGGCTCGGAGAGCCGGCCGAGGATGCGTTCGGCGACGCGCGTCGCACCGGTCGGCGCGTGGATCGCTTCGAGGATGATCGTGAACTCGTCGCCGCCCAGCCGGGCGACGGTGTCGCCCGGGCGCAGGCAGTCCTGCAGGCGGGCGGCCATCTCCATCAGCAGCTCGTCGCCGGCGGCGTGGCCGAGGCTGTCGTTGATCACCTTGAAGCGATCGAGATCGATGAACAGCAGCGCGAACTCGACCTCGTCGCGCGCGCGGTGGCGCAGCGCGCGTTCGAGCCGCTGCTGCAGCAGCGCGCGGGTGGGCAGGCCGGTCAGGGTGTCGTGAAACGCCTCGTGCAGCAGCTTGCGCTCGGCCACCTTGCGCTGGGTGATGTCGCTGTAGATGCCGTAGGCGCCGATGCGCTGATCCTCGAGCTCGATCGGATAGCCGAGAATCGAGACGTCGACCTGGGTGCCGTCCTTGCGCACGCGGATCGACTCGCGCTCGACGATTTCCTTGCGCAGCACCGCCTGCGACAGATCGCTCGCCTCCTGGCGCCGGTCCGGCGGCACGATGAAGTCCGACAGCGGCAGGCCCTGGAGTTCGTCGAGTGCGTAGCCGAAGAGGGCGACGAACGGGCCGTTGGCGTCGACCACGCGATCCTGGTTGTCGAGGATCACGATGCCGGTCGGCGCGTTGCGGAAGAGCTGCTGGAAGAACGCCCGCTCGCGCGCCAGCGCTTCTTCGGCGCGGCGCGCCTCGGTGCGGTCGCGGGCGGTGATCACGATGCCGCCCACCACGGGGTTGTCGATCAGGTTCTTGAGCAGGCATTCGAGATCGCGCCAGCGCACCGGCTGGTCGCCGTCGTCGCCGCCGGCGTGGCGCACCCGCACCCGCATCGGTATCTCCTGCTCGGTGGCGATCGCCAGATCGAGGGCGTTGGTGAAGATCGCGCGCTCCTCGGGATGCAGCCACTCGGCGAACGGCTCGCCGATCAGCTGCGACGGCTCGCGGCCGAGGATCGCGACGCTCGAATCGCTCTGGAACAGGATCGTGCCGTCGAGATCGACGACCGTGATCAGGTCGGAGGCGTTTTCCCACAGCGCGCGGAAGTACTGCTCGCGATGGTGCAGCGCTTCCTCCGCGGCGCGCTGCTCGGTGCGGTCGGTGATCACCACCAAATGATGGTCGTCGTCGAGCGGCACGGTCACCAGCTCGACCCAGCGCGGCGGCTCGCTGCGGTGGGGCAGCGGCAGCGTGTAGCTCTCGGGGCTGGTGCCGAAGAGCGTGTTGCCGGGCAGCCGGGCGCGCACGTCGGGCGTGGTCAGCCGGACGTCGGCCTCGGCGCCGACCAGCTCGTGCGGCTGAAAGCCGGTGAGCGCGCACACGCGCGCGTTGACGCTGTGGATGCAACCGTCGGCGTCGACTTCGAGGACGCCCTCCTGGGCGTGCTGCAGCAGCGCGCGCTGACGGCGCTCGGTGGCGGTCAGGCGCTCGGCCATCGCCAGCACCTGACGGCGCAGCGCGCGGCGGTCGTCGGCCAGGCGCAGGCGCAGCGGCAGGATGTCGGGCGCGATCGCGCGCGGCAGCACGTCGTCGGCGCCGGCGTCGATCGCCGGCTCGGCCGCGCCGGGCGTTTCGGCGTCGGCGATCACCATGATGTAGGGCGTCGTGGCGTAGGGCGCGAGCGCTGGCCACGGACCGGGGCCGGCGTGCTGGCGCAGGCGGTGGCAGAGCGCGACCGCGTCGCCTGGCGCGGCGAGATCGATCAGGGCGAGCTCGATCGCCGGGATCGCCGCCGCGCCGTCGTCCGCGTCGGGCAGCGCCGCGTCGGCGTCGGCGTGCATCGCCACCCGCAGCGTGCCGTCGTCGCCGCCGTGGCGGCGCAGCGCGGCGAGCAGGGCGTGACGCAGTGCGGCGTCGGCGACGGTGACCAGGATGTTCATGCGAAGGCGTGGGCAGATCGCAGAGGGGTGCGCATCGGGCGTGCAGCGTATCAGCCTGTCGACGGTCCCTGCGGACGGATCACGGTGCGAGAGGATCAGCGGCGGCGCGGCGCGACCAGGGCGGCCAGCAGGCCGCCGGCGATGAAGACGATCGCCGCCGGCCAGGTGCCGTCCTGCGCCAGGAGCGCGCCCGCCACCAGGCAGAAGCCGCCCAGCAGCGTGCCGCGGATGCCGGCGAAGGGGCTGTCCTGCGGGCGCTGGGTGGTCTGTTCGAGAAAGCGCAGGCCCTCGGTGACCAGCTGCGGCGTGCTGACGATCGCGTCGACCAGCTCGGGCGCGCCGCGCAGGCTTTCGCGCAGCATCTGCAGCGGACGGAACTGATCGAGGAACAGGCGGTTGATGTGCACGCGCGAGACCGCGGCGACGTCGAAGCCGGGCTCGAGCTGCTGGCCGACCGCCTCGAAGGTCACCAGCGCCTTGACCATCAGCACCAGCTCGACCGGAAAGTACATGCGGTACTGCGCGCCGAGCTTGACCGATTCGAGGATCAGCTGGGCGAGCGAGAAGGTGCGGAAATTCGACGCCCGCCGCCAGCGCACGCTGACCTCGACCACCGCCCGGCGGAAGCCGTCGGCGTCGCCGCCCGGGCCCGCCTGGGCGATCGAGGCGAGATAGCGCGCGGCGTTGTCGGGATCGTCGCCGACCAGGCAGTAGTAGTAGTAGAACAGCGGCCGGCGCGTGTTCTCGTCGAGTCGGCCGACCATGCCGAGATCGATGAAGCCGGCCTTCGGTCCGGGCAGGATCAAGAGATTGCCCGGATGCAGATCGGCGTGGAAGAAGCCGTCGCGGTAGATCATGCGGATGACCGCTTCGGCGCCGAGGCCGATGATCGTGTCGCGCTCGGACTTCGACAGCTGCGCCGCCGCCCGGCTGTCGGGGCGCACGCCGTCGAGGTACTCCATGCACATCACCGTCGTGCTGCAGTAGGCGTGGTAGATCTGCGGAAAGACGACGTCGGGGCGGTCGACGAAGTTCGCGGCGAAGATCTCAGCGTGCTCGACCTCGCGGCGCAGATCGACCTCGCGCAGCAGATAGTGCAGGATCTCGCGGATCATGCGCCGCGGTCGGTAGGGCGCGAAAGCGATCTGCAGCAGCCAGGCGAAGGCGCGCAGCAGGCGCGCGTCGCGCTGCAGGGTGGCGCGGATGCCGGGCTTGATCACCTTGAGGATCACCCGGCGCTGGTCGAGGGTCGTGGCGCGGTGGATCTGGGCGATCGACGCCGAGCCGAGCGGGGTCGGATCGACCCACGCGAACATCGCGTCGACCGGGCGGCCGAGCCCTTCTTCGATCAGCGTCAGATAGCGCGGATAGGGCACCGCCGGCAGCCGATCGAGCAGGTTGGTCAGCTCCTCGGTCACCGAGCGCGGCAGGATGTCCTCGCGCAGCGCCAGGATCTGGCCGAGCTTGATGTAGGTCGTGCCGAGCAGCTCGAGCCGTCGCCGCAGCTGGACGGCGAAGGGCTCGCGCGCGATCGCGCTGGTGACGAATGGCCGCGCCAGCAGGCCGACGAGCTGGACGGTGCGAAAGCGCAGGCCGTAGCGATCGCGGCTGCGGCCGTAGTCGATCAGGCCGCCGAGCAGCAGGCCGAGCAGATGGCGCAGCGTGCTGACGATGCGGCGCAGCGTGCTGGTCGGCGGACGCTCGTCGTAGAGCGTGAAGCCGGCGCGGCGCAGCGCCTCGCGATCGGCTTCGGTGACCGTGCGGCGGACGAAGCCTGCGACCCCCGGCGCGCCGCCGACCGGATCGGCGTGGTCGAAGGGCGTCGGGGCGTCGTCGCCGAGCGACGCGTCCTGCCCGACGGGCTCGACGGGGAGCGGCTCGGGCGGGACGCGGGGTTCCATG
>JBCCOR010000079.1:0-11530 GCA_039025295.1 Acidobacteriota bacterium | reverse complement strand
GTCAATCGCCTGCTCGGCCGCAAGTCGGGCGACTACGTGCTCAAGCAGATCGCGGTGCGGGCGAACTCGCTGGTGCGTCCCTACGACACGATGGGCCGCTTCGAGGGCGATTCGTTCCTGCTGGTGCTGCCGGGCTGCGACGACGTTTCGGCGTCGGTGGTCATGCGCCGCCTGTGGAACGCGCTCAATCGCACCACCTACCGCGCCGACGAGCAGGCGATCCGCGCCACGCTGACGATCGCGCGGCTGACCGTCGACGATCCCTCGATCGCCGACGTCCAGACCGTGCTCGGTCGATTGGCGGTCGGTTTGGAAGAGGCCAAGGGCATGGACGGCCGCGGCGTGGCGGTCCGGGTCGACGTCTCGGGCACGCCAACGCGCGAAGAAGGCACCGACGACGCCGAGCAGCTCGAGCCGCTGCCGCCGCTGACCGAGGAGGAGATCCGCGTCGCCGAGGCGATCGCCAAGGCGCCGGGCCTGCCCGAGCGCGCGGCCGATCAGGATCGCAAGCGCGGCGCCTCGGCGCGTCGTCGCGGCGACGACGGCCTGCCGGTTGCGGGCGCGGCTGCCACAGCCGGCGCCAACGCGCCCGAGCCGTCGGCGCCGCTGGTGTTCGCGGACGATGACGACGACGACGATGCGCGTCCGTCGTCGCGCGCGTCCGCCGCGCCCGCGCGGGCCGTCGTCGAAGACGATGACGACGACGATGATGATGCGGACGACGACGACGACTGATCAATGCGCGGATCGCGCCGCGTCCGCGGTCAGCTGATTGCACGACCGACGCGACGCGCACAACGAAAAAAGCCCGCCGGTTTGGCGGGCTTTTTTCATGGGCGAACGGTCCGAAGAGCCGTTCGCCGGCGGCGTGCGTGCGTCGTCAGCACTCGACCTGCTTGAGGGTCAGGCCTTCGTCGCGCAGGTAGCGCATGAGGCCCTTCTTGTTGACCGTGCGCAGGGCGCGGGTCGAGAGCTTGATCTTCACCCAGCGGCCGAGCTCGGTGACGTAGATCCGCTTCTTCTGGATGTTGGGCAGCTGGCGGCGACGCGTGACGTTGTGCGCGTGCGAGATGTTGTTGCCGGCCATCGGCTTCTTGCCGGTCAGCGCGCATTTGCGGGCCATGGTCGATCTCTCCAAGGAAGTCGTGTCGATCGGTCGTGATGTCGGCATCGCGCGCGACGGACCGGAGCTGGATGAGGGGATGCGCGTCGCCAGGGCGGAGTTCGCGCAGGGCCCTAGATTGTATCCGTCGCGCTGCGGGTGTCAAGCATCGAGGTGCTGCGGGGCGCAGGCGGTCGCCTCGAAGAATTCTTGGCGCGGGCCTAAACCGCGTCGAGGTCCTCGGGTCTGACCCTGTTGGCTGCGCGTGGCGTCCGCCTCGAGCACGGGAGCTCGTGCTGCAGCGCGAGGTCCTGTCGTGCCGGTACGTGCCAGTAGAGGCCCTAGGAGCCGTTTCCAACAGCACTCGGACGGGCGCACGCGCAGCCAGTGAACCGACAAGTCAGTCAACAGCGCTTCTCAGGGTGATGCAACACAACCAACAGATCGTCTTCAACGGCGTCGATGCCGACAGCGGCGACTACCTCACCGAGCCTCGTCGGATCGCCGAATGGAGCGATCTGGCTGACGTGACCCAACGCCCAGGATTCGCCTCGCAGGTCGACGCGGGCCTCGCGCGGCGGTCTACACCCTTGCGTCTGATCGCAGGTGTAGACCGCGGTGCGCTCGCGCAAACCGGCTGGTGCGTGATCGTTCCGACGTCTATCGACGCGGCGATCAAGGAAGCGCTTCAGCCGCTGCTTCAGTGGCGCGCGCGCCAGGCGGGTGCGCGGTATCGCAGGATTGATCTGGATCCGGATCCGGATATGTCCTGTGCGACCTTCCTTGAAGGGCAAGGTGTTGGGCCTGGGCCGGTCGATCCAAGTGTGTTTCCTTACTACGTGCTGCTCGTCGGCGGGCCAGAGCAGATTTCGTTCGACTTTCAAACCGATCTGGCGATCGCGTACGCGGTCGGGCGACTCGATCTGGCGTCCCCCGGCGCCTACGCGCGCTACGCCCAGGCGGTCGTCGATGCGGAGCAGCGTCGGCCTGCACGCCGACACGCGGTGTTCTTCGGCGTGTCGCGCAAGAACGACCGCGCGACCGAGCTGAGTCGTCGCGAACTGGTCGAGCCGATCGCTCGCGACT
Organism: Acidobacteriota bacterium; assembly: GCA_039025295.1. Lineage (GTDB taxonomy): Bacteria > Acidobacteriota > Thermoanaerobaculia > Multivoradales > J023 > JBCCOR01. The sequence goes on along the minus strand of JBCCOR010000079.1, from coordinate 9,342 downwards.
TCACGAGGCGGAGCCAGGGCCTAGGCTGGTCGGTCGAGACGATCGTCGGCGAAGAGGCGAGCAAAGCGCGTCTGCAGTCGGTGGTCGAGGCCCCGTCGATGCGCGACGGCTTCTTGCTGACCGCGGCCCACGGCCTGGGCTTTCGCCAGCCGTCGATGCGTCAGCGCGCGTTGCAGGGGGCGGTGGTGTGCGCCGAGTGGCACGGCCCGGATCGAGTGCGCGCGCGCGTGCCCGGCAGCCACTACTTCGCGGGGCGCGACGTCGGCCCGAGCTGCCGCGTCGAGGGTGCGATGTGCCTGGGCTTCGGCTGCTACAGCGCGGGTACGCCCGAGCGCGACACGTTCTTCCAAGGCGAGGGGCGCATGCCGATCCAGGCGCGCAGCGATTTCGTGGCGCAGCTGCCGCAGGCGCTCCTCGGTCGCGGTGCGCTGGCGTATGTCGGCCACATCGATCGCGCGTGGACGCTGAGCTTCGATTGGGGCGTCGCGGGACCGCAGCTCAGCGTCTTCAACAGCCTGTTCATCGAGCTGCTGCAGGGATTGCCGATCGGCGCGGCAATGGACGCGTTCGGTGAACGCTGCGGCGCGATCGCGGTACAGCTTGCGGAATCGGGCGCGCGGCATCGCAGCGATCGATCGAGTGCGAGTGGCAGGCGGCGTGCGCATCTGTTGATCGCTTATCACGATGCCAAGAACTACGTTGTTCTCGGCGATCCGGCGGTTCGCTTTAATGACGCAGAGAACTAGGAGGGTAAAGGTGGAAGAGACACGCGTGCTTGTGGTGCGGGATCCAGCAAAAGAAAATAGTGAGCGCTTACAAGCTCCCATTGCCAAGGGCTATGTCGTCGATGTCGCCAACGGGATCGACGATGCGCTCGAGCGCTACGGCGAATGTCGCTATGCCGTGGCGGTGATCGATACGCACAAGGGCGGGCCTGAGAGAAGCTTGGAGATCGCACGTAATCTGCGCGAGCGTCATCCGGAGACCAAGGTCATCATTACCGGAGAAAGCCGGCGCAAGGCTGCAGCTACTGACTTCCAGGTCAACGTATTTGCCTATGTGAAGCGAAGCGAGGCTGCCGACGGCGATTTGTTGAGCGATGCTATTGGCCGCGCGTTCAACGCGCAGCGCGAAGAAAAAGTGCGCAAGCAGATGCTGTCGATGCTGACGCATACGATGCGCAATACGTTGGTTGCGACAGTGCCAGCGATCGATGAGATCGTAGAGAAGTTTGGGCCTGCAAGACATCATCTGGTTGATGATAAGGAAGGCTACATCATTGCGTCCAATGTCGCTTACCTTCGCACCGTAATGAAGACGATTGATGCCATGTTCGACGCGTACAAGCTCTTGGTACGCACTCCCGAGAATACACGGGATTCTTGGTTGGCCGACAATGATGGTGATGCCACATTGGTCGAAGTGGTAGATCGTGCGATTGCAGCCGTACTGGGTCGTCTGCTCTTTCAAGAGGCGCAAAAATCAGCGTTTGGTCGGTTTCAGCGCGCTTTGGGCGCAGGCAGTCGCAAGCAGATCAAGCGGGCATTTATGCGTGACTATTTGTTGGTCGATCCTGATCAGCGAGGTCCGATCGTCGATTGGCTGAGGGCTCATTTTTCGATCATCCAGATTGCTGGTGATTTGCCGGCGATGCGCTTCAGTTCAGAAGGTATGCGCTTTAGCCTACTGTTTGCCGTCATATCTGAGCTGGTTTTCAACGCTGTGAAATATGCGGATGGGAAAACGCCTGTCCGTATCAAATGGCAATGTCGAGATGATTCGTTTGGTGTTCTTGTAGAAAACGCCTTCGATAAAGAGAGTACTCGTCGCACCGGCTCTGGAGAAGGGCGGAACTTCATCGCCCTGTTGCTCAGTCAGCTCGATGGTATTGACGTCGTTTATCCAGGCATAGAGGGCGGCCGTCAAACTTTCAGGGCAGAGCTCATAATCCAAAAATCAATCAACTGAATGAGGTGAAAGCTGTGAAGATCTTGTGGGTAGAAGATGGTGGGGGAGACTTTGAGGCAGGTCGTCTGACAAAAGTTATGTTTGAAAAAATTTTGCCGAAGGAGACGATTGAAGGGTTCGATCGTGACGAAGAGTTTCATGATGAGTTCACTCGAGCGATCGACGTTTATCGCCTGCAAGGTGGTCGCCACGAGATTGTTCTTTGTCGATCGTTCGACGACTGGTGTGACATGGTCGCGGTCGATCGAGTCGATTTCGATGTGGCCCTCCTCGACATTAACCTGGAAGCTTACTCGGTCGACGAACCGCCGCTTGCAACGGATCATTTTCTGCAGCGCGCTGGTCTCTATATCTACCATCAGCTGCGAGGCGCTCATGGAATGCCTGCTGAGAACATCGCCTTTTTTAGTGGTCAGAGCGTTACGATGAAGGATTTTTATAAGATCTGCGCGGAAGCAATGCTGCCTCTAAGAAGCCAGACCTTCGAGAAAAAGCACGGTGATTTGAGTCGGGTTAGTCAATGGCTAGCAACTTTTGCAAATTCCTCATATCACCAGCTGCGTCGCGCAACATTGGACAGCTTGGCGCAAGTGAAGTATCAAGTTGAGCAATCATCTTCTACTAACTTGCCAGAGCATTTTCCTGCATTTCGACCTGCTGATCCGGGTCTGTGGGACCAGCGCGAAGCGTACATCGCTGCTGTTGAGCGATACAGCGCACGCGTCGGCGCGGCCTTACCGCTGGTTGAACCCGATGAACTGGTGAGCACCTATCAGGCGTTTGCCCGTGAGCTGACGAGTCCATGGCAGGGTCATCGTACGGCGCTCGAGAGTCGGCAGACTCAGGCGTCGATGGCAACGGCAGATCGCTACTTGATTCGTAACGGTGGGCGCATTCTCAGTATTGCCCACGATTGGGCCATGCGCGGCTATTTGTCGGATCAAATGGATACGGAACACGCTAGTTATCTGACATTGCTGGCACTGCGCAGCCTGATGCCACACCGAGTGATTGAGCCAAGCACCAATGAGCTCATACTACTCGAACTGATCGGTACGGCCGAGGATGGAAGCTGGTTGAACGAGCAGCTCGAGAGTGAATTTGATGTTGTGCTCAAGCAAGGCCTCCGACAGCTGAGCCGTGATTTTCCTCCACTTCCACAGTCGCTGCATAAAGACGAGTTCCTTCAGGTCTGCTCTGAACTGGTCGATGCGGTAAACAATTCAGGTGAAGCGAGCTATCACGCGTTGCTGATCGAGGAGTCGCTCGATCTGTTGTACCGGTGCTTCTGGTATGCGCTGACGATGGCATCAGTGGAGAAGACGGTATTTCCTGAGATTCATGATCTTCAGTCTGGTGGCGTCGCAGAGCATCTTGGCAGGAGGTTGTATAAGAAAGTCTTCGGCGATGCTTCATGAAGCATCGCCTGAATCGATACTGGTGCACAATCAATGAGTGGCAAAAGGAGCGGAGCGTAAAGGCATGGTAGATCAATCAATCGATAGAGGTGCGAAAGTGGAAGACGGTACGGTATACGCGCTGTTCCCGGAGGTGAGTCGAGAATTCTACGAGGAGTGCCTACGAAAACCAGGTGAAGAACGAAGGATCAAGGTGTCGAGTACGCTCGATATGGATCAGGCTGGTTTAACAGGAGCGATTCGAGAAGGGATTCAAAAGGCGGAAGCTATCGTGGCTGACCTTACAGGCGGTTACTCGGAAGTTATGTGCCAATTGAGTCTTGCTCGTGGTTTGAAGGATGTGAGCAAATTGGTGGTCATTTGTTCAGCAGACGAGCCCGAATCGAACGTGTCGGATTACTCTGTGCTCTTCGATGTAGGGAAGATTCACCGTTACGATCCGAACAGCTTGCCAAAGCTGTCCAGTCACTTGACATCGGAACTTACAAAGGCGCTCAAGCGTCGGCCGCCAGATCAGATTATTTCAGATATGAATGCGCGCAAGATGGTGAAAGCTGCGATTGACTACGCGCGTAAAGGAGAGCATTTCGCTGCGCGCACCTTCTTCGAAAAAGCAGATGAGAAGGTGCCAGATCATTGGTACATTCTTATGAATTGGGCGATCTCGCTGCGCGAAGATGGTGAGGCAGAAGAGGCGCGTAGCAAATTGCGTCGCGCCGAGATGGAAGCTGAGTTTGACGAACATCGAGCCGATGTATTTATTGAGTTGGCCCTTGTCGAGAGTCAGGATAAGGAGATTTCCAAGGCAGAAGATTTTTTTGAGAAAGCCAAGAAAGCTGACAAGAAAAAGCGCCGTATCTATATTGCCTGGGCTTCCGTTCTCGATCATCATAAATTTACAGAGAAAGCTGTGGCGCGAATTGGTGAACTCATAGAAATGGTTGGCAGTGACGAAGAAAGCAATTTGCTGCTGAGCTACTACGTGACCAAATTGGGGACGCCAGGATTCGATCTCTCCTTTGAAAAATTTCGAAGAAAGCAAGCGCGGGTAGAACAAGTTTCAGTGCGTGCTGATCCAAAACCGATTCCGAAGAACACGGTTGGCCAGACGGATTCTGATATACATCATATTCCTCACCGCATTAGTTGGGTTGACTTTAGTCGCCGATACGTGGGGAAAAATGTTTATGGGCAGGTTAAAAACGTACACTCTCAGCATGGCGTATTTATCTATATTGCAAGCTTCGTTGGCTTGCTGCATCGCCAACAGCTAGGCAGTGATTTCCAGCGCAGATTCCGGGCTGGCCAAGAAGTTGCTGTTCAGGTGTACGCATGTCGTGTAAAAGGGGACAAGAAGGAAATCAATCTTAACCCTGCCGTATAGAAAGTGAGGTCAGTGAGATTACGATGGCTCAAGTGGCAGTCATAGAGTCATCAGACCTTACTCTTGTCTTCATCCGCGGTGACGCGCAGATAGTCGCCGCGGATGAAGATCTTCAGCTCTCCTGTACGGTCATCGCTACAGGAATGAGATCAGTGGCTGAGATGGTTGACTGCTCCTTGGAAGTTGCTAGACGTATCAATCAAGAAGCCTTTGAGTCGGACGATCGGGCGCAGCGTCTTGGTAGGTGGCTTTTTGATACGTTCATTCGCGGAACGGTGCGCGATCTGTTCTTCTTGCACTTGGGCATGTCGAGAGCGAACGGCAGAATGTTGCGACTGGTGCTTCGCTTCGATCAGTCGGTACCGCAGCTTGCGGCACTGTCTTGGGAGCTACTATGCCATGCAGATGACGGTCTGTTCTGGAGCGCAGTGGAAGATGTCTCGATCGTTCGGCACGTAGAGAGTCATGGTCGGACACAGGGCGTACTCGGTACACTACCGCTGCGGGTTGTTGTAGCCACTGCGGTACAGGCGTCGGTTACCATCGATGCTGCCGCTCATGAGGCCGGCGTGCGCAATGCGTTTCAGGCGCTGCGTATGCGCGGTCAGGTCGCCTACGAGTACCTTGGGGAAACCGAGCATGCTTCGCTGGCAGAGAAGCTGCGCGATCATGAGCCGGATTTGCTGCACATGGCGCTTCACGGCGACTTCAACGACGATGATGCCCAAGGTGCGTTGATTTTTCAGGATATCTTGCGGCGGCCGGCTCGAATGCTAGCGAGCAGCATGGGGGCATTGTTGCGGGCGCACCTGCCGCGTTTGGTTGTTCTTGTTGCGTGCGACAGTGCTAAGACTTCGTCGAAGTCTCTCCTCGACGGTGTCGCCCAGCAGCTGGTGGCGCACGGCGTGCCAGCGGTGATCGCCATGCGCCATGAGATTCCGGAATCCGACGGTATCCTGCTGACCGAGCGCTTCTATGCAGCGATCGCTCAGGGCGCGACAATCGATCGTGCGCTCCAGATAGCTCGCCTTGCGCTGCGTGCGCGACCAGAGCAGCGGCGGCCAACCTGGGCCGTGCCTGCACTGTTCACCTCATCGGCCGAGCGGCGGCTGTTCAAACCGCCGCTGCATTTCGGTCATCCGTTTGCAGCTGATATTACCGCAATCGATGAATTGCTTAAGAAATCACCACAGAAAGCACTGAAACGAGCTGCAGGCGTGTCGCTCGATGGTCTCTGTAATCTCGAGTTAGATCAGCTACATAATAGAATCAGACAGCACGAGAGATCGCTGCACATCGATTCCAAGGTGCTCAATGCCTATCGCGACGTCGAGCGCTTCCTCGCAAAGCTCATCGCCCTGACCGACCCGTGACGGCCGACCCTCAGTCGAGGATCTTGATCAGCTCGACGTCGAAGACCAGCATGCCCTGCGGACGGCCTTCCTGGCCGTCGTAGGCGAGATCGCCCGGGATCCACAGGCGGCGCTTCTCGCCTTCGACCATCAGGCGCAGGCCCTCCTGCCAGCCGTCGATCACGCCGCGCAGCGGGAACTCGGTCGGCTCCCCGCGCATGACCGAGCTGTCGAACATCACGCCGTCGGGGGTCCAGCCGGTGTAGTGCACCCGCACGCTGTCGCGCTTGCGCGGACTCTTCTTGCCGGTGCCCGCCTCGAGGACGCGCGAGGCCAGGCCCGAGCGCGTGACCTCGGCGTCGGCCGGCGGCGCGGCGACGTCGGGCGGGGCGGGGATCGCCTTCGGCGGCTGCTGGATCGCCAGCAGCTCGACGTCGAAGACCAGCATGCCCTGCGGACGTCCCTCGACGCCCGCGTACGCCAGCGCGCCCGGAATCCACATCCGGCGCTTTTCGCCCACGACCATCAGCTGCAGGCCCTCGGCCCAGCCCGCGATCAGCGCGTCGACCGGCAGGCCGACCGATTTGCCGCGCTGCACCGAGCTGTCGAAGATCGAACCGTCTTCCTGCCAGCCCGTGTAGTGCACCTCCACGCGATCCTCCGGATTCGGCCGGACGTCGCCGCGACCTTCGCGCAGCACCTGCGTGACCAGGCCCGACGGACGCGTCTCGGCGTCGGCGGGCGGCGTGCGCAGATCGGCCGGCGCTGCGAGCGGGTCGGCTTGATCGGCGCGCGCGGCGGTCGCGACGATGAGCGCGAGCGCGACGAGCAGCGTCGCGAGCGCGAGACGCGACGCGGTGGACGATGGCGCCGCGAGCAGCGCGGCACGGGGGCGAAGCGGGCGGTGGTGGGGGCGTTGTGCGTGCATGGCCGCACGGTACCGCGCAGGACCGTCGGCGATCAAGCGTCGCTCAGGGCGCAGCATCCTCGGCGTCGAGACGGCGCAGGATTTCATCCTGCAGCTGGCGCAGGCGCGTTTCCATCTGCTCGCGCGTGGACGCGCTCTCGGTGGCCTCGATCGCCGCGTCGTACTGCGCCAGCGCCTCGTCATAGTCGCCGGCCCGGAGCGCTTTGTCGGACGCGAGCAGATGGCGGGCGCGCGTCACGTGCAGCGCCAGGCGGTCGGCGAGCTCGGTCGGGCCCCAGGCGCGGACCGGGCCCTCGACCATCCGCATCGCGGCGTCGGGATCCTCGTCGCGCAGATGCAGATCGACCGCGAGCGCCATCAGGTCGACCCGCAGCGGCCGACGCGCGCGCGCCTTGCGCACGTGCTCGAGGCCCTTCGACGGCGTGCCGCCCGGCCGCAAATGGCGCTGGGCGAGGAGCGCGTGCGCCTCGACGTAGCCCGGATGGCGGCGCAGCGCCTCGCGCGCGAACGCCTCGGCCGCCGCGGCGCCGCGCTGATCACGATGCTGCTTCAGCTGATGATGGGCCTGGAGCAGCACCGAGAGCGCGTCGTCGTGGCCGATCGCGTTGGCGTCGGCGAAGCGCACGTCGGCTTCGTCGACGCGGCCGTCGCGCGCTAGGCGAAAGGCCTGCAGCGCGATCGCGTCGCCGTCGCGCGGCGCGGCGTCGAGCAGCTGCGCGGTGAGGTCGTCGCGCCGCAGCAGCAGGCTGAGCGCGCCGAGGCGGCGCAGCACCTCGCTGCTGTGGGCCGGACGCAGCCGCACCGTCGGCACGCGGTCGACGCCCGGCAGCACGATGCGGCGCGGTGTGAAGCGGCCGTCGCCCGCGACGCCGGCGCCGAGCAGCGCGGCGACGTCGTCTTCCAACAGACGCTGCAGCTGGCCGAGACTCAGATCGTAGGCGCGCTCGAACGCGTCTTCCCAGCGATCGCCGCCGGCCAGGCGGACGAAAAGCTCGGCGGTCTGGTCGAGCCGCTCGCTGCCGCGCATCAGATGATGCACGAGCAGCCAGGCGACCGCGTAGCGCTCGCCCGACGCGCTGGGATCGTGGATCCTCGACGGATCGTCGAGGCGGCCGTGGGCGGTGGGCGCGTCGCGCCACGCGTCGAGCACCGAGACCAGATCGAAGTCGTGATCGCGCAGCCAGCGCACGTGCCGCGCCACCGGCGCGCCGATCGACACCACCACCGGCGGCAGCGCGGGATCGTCGTTCAGCTCGATCGCGAAGGTGCTGTAGTACTCCGCCAGGCCCTCGTTGAACCAGCGCGGCACGCCCGGCAGGTTGCCGCGCGCCAGGCTGTGGAGGTACTCGTGGTAGACGATGCCGAGCCCGCCCGTGCGCCGCGGATTGGCGTCGAAGGTCAGGAATTGGGCGTAGGGATGGTCGATCAGCTGGCCCGCAACCGCCGCGCCGGCGGCGCCGCCGGGATAGCGGAAGGGCGCGTAGCTGCGCGCGTCGCGGAAGGCGAAGATGCTCATCGGCGCCGGCGCGCTCAGGTCGAGGGCCGGCGAGAGGGCGGCGATGGTGCGCCGGAAGAGCGCCAGGCGCAGCGCGAGATCGCCGCCGCGGTCGACGTCGGCGTCGGTCCAGAGGACGACGTCGTCGGCCTCGATGCGGTGCCAGCCGTCGGGATCGTCGAGTGCCGCCCGCGCCGGCGCCGCGGCGCCGAGCAGCAGCGCGGCGAGCAGGAGCGCGGTGCCGGATGCGCGCCAGGCCGCGGCGTCGGCGGCCATCAGGCGCGCGCCGCCAGGCGGCCGTCGAGCTCGAGGGCTTCAGCCGTGTCCTGCATGGCGGCGAGCACGTGGCCGACGTGGGTCCAGAGTTCGAGCTGGCCGTCGAAGCACGCGTCGCTGAACGCGGCGGCGGCCGCGGCGACCTCGTCGCGGTCGACGGCGGCGGTGAAGTGACGGTCCTTCCAGTTGCGCTTGACCGACTTGACCTTCATCTGACGCAGGTCCTTCGACGGCCGCACCAGCGCGCCGGCGATGATCAGGCCGGTGATCTCGTCGCAGGCGCAGAGGGCGAAGTCGATCGGGCGGCTGGGCGCGACGCCGGTGCCGCGCGTGTGATGCGACTCGATCGCCCGGACGACGGTCTCCGGCACGCCGCGCGCGCGCAGGATCGGCGCGCCCTCGACGACGTGGCGCTCGACCGTCGGATGGATTTCCCAGTCGAAATCGTGCAGCAGGCCGGCGAGTCCCCACAGGTCGGGATCGCCGTCGAGCGTGCCGGCGTAGCGGCGCATGGCGGCCTC
>JBCCOR010000078.1:0-11626 GCA_039025295.1 Acidobacteriota bacterium | reverse complement strand
TCGACGCCCTCGCCGAAGCTGCGGCCGACGCCGTAGTGCGCCGAGGCCAGGCCGCGGCGGGCCGCATCCGTGCCGCCGAGCAGATCGCGGCAGGTGGCGAGGTCGTCGGTCGCCGTCCAGTGCCAGGTCACCCCGCGCGGCCGATGGCCGAGCGCTTCGGGCCAGCCGGCGGCGATCGCCTGCTCCAGGCCGAACGGAATGCGATGGCGTCGATTGCGCGCACCGAAGCGCTGCGGCCGCGGCGGCGGCGGCAGCCGCTCGGGACGCAGCGGCAGCGGACGATGGCGGACAGACCAGCGCGGCATCGGCGGCGCGGCTCAGCCTTTCTCGCTCAGCTGGATGATCGAGAACGTCGCCCCGCCCGGATCGTCGATCACCGAGAAGCGGCCCACGGGCGGGATGTCGGTCGGCGGCACGCAGATCGTGCCGCCCAGCTCGGTCGCGCGCGCGGCCGCGTCGTCGACCGCGTCGACCTGCACGTAGAGCATCCAGTGCGACGGCAGCTCGCCCCACATCTCGCCTTCCATCGGCATCAGGCCGCCGATCGTCTCCTGGTCGGGCAGGCCGAATTCGACGTAGCCCGCGGCCGGGCCGATCGACTTGTGGTTGAACGACCAGTCGAACAATCCGTCGAAGAACGCCAGATCCTCATCCTTCTTGCGCGTGTTGAGCTCGTACCAGGTGAAGGCGTGGCGGCCGGGCTGGGGCGGCGCGCCCTCGCCCTCCGGGCCCGCTTCGAAAATGCCGACGGGCGTGCCGCTCGGCGTCTGCAGATAGGCGATGCGTCCGCGGTTCTCCCCCGGCAGATCGATGGGGCCGAACATCACCGCGCCGCCGTGCTCGGGCGCCGCCGCCATGGCGGTCTCGACGCTCTCGACGGCCAGATAGGGCGTCCAGGCCGCGCGCGGCATCGTCTCGGGGGTGCGCGCGAAAGCGCCGCCGAAGCCGGCGCCGTTGTGGAAGAGGCGGGCGTAGACGTCCTCGACCTTGGGATCGTCCTCACGCGTCCAGCCAAGCAGCGCACTGTAGAAGTCGGTGGCGGCGTCGACGTTGTCGCACGCGAGATCGTGCCAGCAAAACGTTCCAGGGGTCGGCTGCTCGGTCATGGCAAGGCGCTCCGTGTCGAAGGTGATCGGATCGAAATGAGGATGCTTCAAGGTACCATCGCGCCAGCGGATTGACCAACGCTTCGCGGCGTCTGCGTGGCGGTCATCGCGCCGCTCGGCGCGCCGCGCTCGAATTCCATGTTTGATCACCACGCCAGCGCGCATTCGGCGCGCCGCTCACGAACGCTCCGCACCCTCACCGGCTGGCTGGCGGTCGCCGCCCTGGTGATGATCGTGCACGGCGCGCTGCTGTGGGTGCATCGCACGCCGCAGGCCAAGCGCCCGCTGGGCGACGAACTGACGTATCTCGAGGCCGCGCATCAGATCGCGCAAGGCCAACCGTCGGCGCAGCCGCTGCTCTGGCCGCCGCTCTACGCGCACGTGCTCGCCTGGACGATGCCCGACGGCCCGGACGCCTCGCGCGTGCCCGCGCAGCTGCTGCAGGTGGTGCTGCTGCTGATCGCCGCCGCCCTGATGCGCGACATCACCCGCCGCGCGCTGACGCCCAGCGACGCTGGCACGACCGCCGACGCGGACGCCACTGGGCCGCGCTGGGCGCCCACCATCGCCGCCGCGCTGACGCTCAGCTATCCGCCGCTGGCCGCGTTCGCCTACGACCTGTGGCCCGAGGTGCTGCATCTGACGCTGATGCTCGGCGCGCTGTGGATCCTGATGGCGCGGCGCACCCGGCTCGCGTGGATGCCGATTCTCGGCGGCCTGCTCGGCCTGGCGCTGCTGACCAAGAGCCTGCTCGGTCCGTTCCTGCCCGCGCTGCTGCTGCCGCTCGCGCTCGACGGTCGCCGCCGGCTGCTGCGCGCGCTCGTCGTCGCGGCAGCGCTGGCGGCGGTCGTGCTGCCAACGGTCGTCCACAACGGCTCGACCCGCGACGCCTGGACGATCGCCAACAGCGGCTATTTCAATCTCTGGGTGGGCATCAACGACACCGAGCGCGCCAGCTTCGCGCGCCCGATGGTGGTCGTACGCGAGTACAGCCGCTATCTCGCCGCGGCCGACGACCACACCGGGCGCACGGCCGCGGTTCGCCGCTGGTTGGACGCCGCCTGGCACGAACCCGGGCCGCTGGTGATCGTCGCCGGCCGCCTGCGCGTGCAGTATTTCCGCCTCTTCGACCGCGAGAGCTATCTCACCGCGCAGCTGCCCGGCGGCACCCTCGCCGGCTACGGCGCGGGCTTTCCCGACGCGCCGGCGCTGCCGACGGCCGTGCTGCGCGCGCTCAGCGCGGCGATGTATCCGGCGCTCCTGCTGCTGGCGCTGCTCGGCATCGCGCTGCACGATCCGCGGCGCCATCCGTGGCTGGGACTGCTGCTCGCCTTCCTGGCCTACAACCTGCTGCTCTTCCTCGTGCTGCACGTCAAATCGCGCTACCGCGTGCAGCTGCTGCCGGTGGTCTTCGTCTTCGCCGCCGCCGCGCTCGATCAGCTGCGCGTGCGCGGCCTGCGCCTGCCGCTCTCGCGCACCGGCTGGATCGCGCTCGCCGCCGCCGCCGCGGTCGCCCTGCTGCTGGTCTACGGCGGTCCGCTGCTGCCCCGCTGAGCGATCCGCCAAAAAAAACACACCCGCTGAGGGGATCCCGGGCCGGTCTGCGCCTTGGATGGTTGAAGCGACACAAACGCAATCTTCGACGCGACGTCGATCCGCCGTTTGCTTTCCATCAACCCTCCATCGAGGAGACCTGTCCCATGAAAACGTTTCTGACCCGCTCCACCCCGGCTGCGCTGCTCGGCGCCGCCCTCCTCTTGACCGCGTCCGCCACGCCGCTCTTCGCCGGCCAGCTCAAGGGCGGCGGCGACACCTTCGGCGAGCCCGAGCCGCCGCCGTTCCAGATCGTCTCGCCGGCGCTGATGGACGCGCTCGAAGACTGGTCGACCGGCGACACGACCTACGCCGAAATCGCCGAAGACATGGCGCCGGGCGCCTTCATCGAATACGGCTACGAGGTCGACGCGGTCTACGGCATGCCGCTGGCCTATCACTTCGAAGAGCGCTATCCGGAAACCTACCAGCGCTACCTGGCCAGCGGCGGTGACGAGACCGATTCGCCCGCGCTGATCGACTACCTGATGAGCGTCGAACAGGACATCTACGCGCAGTGGCAGAAGGAATCGGCCCTGCTCGCGGAAGAGGCCTCGTTCGACCGCTTCATCGAGCGCACGCATCCGCACATCGTCGCGGAGGCCGCGATGGCGAACGAGACGCCGGCGGACCGCGGCACGTCGATCGCCGATCACCTGATCGCCACCGATCGCGAAAGCCTGATGGGTGAGCTCGAGGTGCTGCTCGACGGCGTCCAGAGTGCGGCCACGAACTGCGGCTGCTGGGTCGCGCTGGCGTTCAGCAACAGCCCGAACGCGTGGGGACAGATCGCCCAGCCCGTGAACACCAACGATTCCGGCGGCTGGCCCCTGCAGTGGCGCAAAGTCGTGAACTTCGCGGCCAACGGGCGCGGCATGGCCAGCAACATCGACTACCACCGCTGGTCGCGTCGCAAGCCGCACGACGTTCGCTACGACATCAACACCACCTACAGCGAGCTGAGCGTGCGCATGCACTGCACCGAGGGCGGCCAGCCCGGCGGTCAGCAGTGCGACGCGGCCAGCGGCTGCACGGGCGAGCTGGCGATGCGCGTCGAGTTCCAGGGCCGCGTCTACGAGAACATCCAGAGCCAGGGCCTCACCCGCGGATCGTCGGCCACGGCGGCCACCTCAGGCACGCTGGTCTACAACCCGCCGGGCTCGACCCCCGACGTCACCCTGTTCGAGAAGGCCGTGGCGGTGTCTGCTGAGCACCGCGTCGACTGGGATCCCGAGGCGATCACAAATCTGCTCGGCGTTGCGGCCAACATCGGCCTGACCTACGCGACCGGCGGCAACGTCGGCACGGCGATCAGCAACGCCCTGGACAACGATCTCATCACCACCGTCTTCGCCCTGATCCAAACCGTGGGTTCGGAGCAAGCGCTCACCGACGACGTTCTCGGTCGATTCGACACCGGCGGCAGCACGGGTCTCCTGCTGCAGCCGAACATGACCCACGTCTTCCGACTGGACGGCAACTCCGCGGTGGGCGGCTCCGGCAAGGGCACGGACAGCAAGAGCTGGGCCAACATCGACAGCGCCTTCTCCTTCGCCGCGGTCGGTCGCAACTACCAGTGCGCGGCCAACACCACGGCGCCGACGCCGGGCGGCTACTGGTCGTACGACCAGGCCCCCAACGCGCCGATCTCGCACAGCACGCAGGCCGACAACGTCGGTGACTTCATCCAGGTCGAGTACGGCGTCCGCCCGCCGGCGGGCGCGCTCAGCCAGATCGAAGGCGTCTACCCGTAAACCGAACGACCGCGCGCCGCGTCTTCCCAGGCGCGGCGACAACATCGACAACCTCTCTGCGACGCCGTCGGGGCGGCATCGGCCTGCCGCTGAGCCGCCCCGACGGTCTTTTTTTGCCTCCGCGACTACCCAGGAGTCCGAACGATGTTCGCCCTTGCCTCTTCTGTATCCCTCCGCAGCGCCCGACTCGCCGCGCCGCTGCTCGCCCTGCTGCTCGCGTCGCCGGCCGCGCTCGACGCGCAGACGCTTCCCGCCGCGACGGTCGATCCCGGCATCGCCCCGATGGCCCTGACCGCGGACGACGCCGGCGTCTACCGCCATCGCGGCATCGCCGGCGCGCTCGAAGCCTCGCCCGCGGGCGTCACGCTCGCCCTCGACGGCCGCAACCACAGCGGCGCGGCCGACGTCCGCATCGACTTCGTCAAGCTGATCGGCGCGCCGCTGCGGCTGGCCGCGCCGGGCGACGGCAGCATCACCACCTTCGACATGGTCGAGCTGCGCCTGGGCGCATCGGCCGCGGTCCAACCCGGCATCGGTGCGATGGATCTCGTCGACGAGCTGCGCACGATCCGCGTCGGCGTCGAGGGCAGCCATCGCCGGCTGAACCTCTGGCTGCGGCCCGCATCACCCGACGGCGCCGACACGGTCGCCTTCGATCTCCCCGACGGTCACGTCGACGTCGCGCCCGACGGCCGCACCGGCACCCTCTTCGTGCCGACCCTCGACGGCGCGCAGACGCGCGCGCTGGCGCTCGAGGTGATGGCGCTCGCCGCCGACGGCAAGCGCGGCTCGGGACGCCTCATCGCCACGCCGCGCGACGCGGGCGGCACGCGCCTGCAGCTGGTCGCGGACGGCGACGCATCGGCCGATCTGCTGCTGTCGATCCTGCACAGCCGCCATCGCGCCCCCGACGCCACCGTCGACCGCGGCGACGGCCGCATCGCCGCGGTCTACAGCGCGCGCGCTGACGTCGGTTCGACGGCGCGCGATCTGCAGATCGTCGACTTCGACGGCGAGACCGGCGCGGTGGTCGGCGTCACACAGGTCGATCTCGACGCCGACGTGCGCGTCGGCGGCGCGGCGGTCGACGCGGCGGGTCGCCTGCTGGTGGCCGGCAGCCACGCGACCGCGGAAGGCACCGACCGCATGCTGCTCGCCGCGGTCGAGAGCGATCGGGTCGCGATCAGCCCCTACGTCGACGGCGTGCCGGGCGCGCTCGGCGGCGTCCTGGTCAACGAGGATCAGACCCTGACGGTCACCGGCACCGTCTACGAGCACATGGACTTCGGCCGCACCGAGCAGGCGTCGTTCACCCTCGCCGTGCCGCGCGACGATGCGGGCACGGTCGACCAGGTCTACGTGGCGCAGCTGAAGCCCGATCTCGCCCACGCGGTCTACGCGACCAGCGTCAGCGCGGCCCTGCCGCACGGCTTCGTGCCGCGTCCGTACCGCGGCGCCGACGGTCGCCTGATGATCGGCGTCGACTGGGAGATGCTGCCGCTCGCCGGCACGGTCAGCCACACGTATGCGATCCCGGTCACGTCGTCGGACATGGTGAGCTGCCCGCTGCTCGACGACGGCTGGGGCTACGGCGCGCTGTGCTGGAAGCGCGCGATCCTGTCGCCGGCCTGGACGTACACGCCCGGCAGCGTGCCGGCGTCGACCGTCCCCGCGCTGCAGGTGCGGCTGCCCGACATGAGCGATCCCAACAACCCCGTGGGGCCGTCCGACGCGGGCCGGCTCAACAACCTCGAGGCCAATCTCCACGGCACGATCTACGTCGACCCCAACGGCCAGCCGACGAACCCCGCCGGCAGCTGGGTGCGCGACGCCAACTGGGCGTTCGGCGCCGAGGAGCTCGCGCTCGCGCACGCCCTTTTCCAGCTGCGCTGGAACTCGCCGATCTTCGCCAACTTCTTCCTGCCGACCGGCAGCGGCGGCAGCACGATGCGCGCGGTGATGGTGCGCGACACGACCTTCGAAGCGATCCACGCCGCGCGTCTGCCGCACAACGTCTGCAACGAGGACAGCGACAACGACGGCACCTCCGACTTCGGTCCGGAGCCGTGGCCCAACCCGCCCGAGCATCAGGTGGCGACCGCCTGCGCCACCAACCACGGTCACAAGTTCACGCTCACCCAGGTGCGCTACGACGACTGGCGTCCGGGTTCGCCGTCGTACGTGCCCGACCAGGTCGTCAGCGGCACGAGCACCAGCTGGTGGCCGTTCGGCGGCGGACCGTACGTCGGCGATCCGCCCGAGGGCGAAGAAGCGCGCCCGGCGGTGGGTGCCGGCGTCGAGCACATCGTCGAAATGGCGCGTCGCCTGCGCGATCGGGCGCAGCGGCCGACGACGATCGATCTGATCGAGGTCGAGCAGAACCGCGTCGTGTCGACCGACACCAGCTTCGGCGGCGTGACCGTGCTCGACACCGATCGCTGACGGGCTGCATCTCCGTTCTGGCGCACCGCGTTCACCATCCCTCCCCGCCCTGCGCGGCGCGCCGACGGCCGGCGTCGATCTTCGGATCGGCGCCGGCCGCTTGTTTTTCATCGAATATTTGCAATAATACAATACAACCAAGGCACGACCCAGCCGCAACGGAGATCTTGCGCATGCCCCCTTGGCCGGACACAGCCTCGCCGAGCACATCATCGCCAACTTCGAAACCATCGACGGCTTCACGGTCGACGTCGCGCTGCCGCCCTTCCACGGGCCGGCGGCCAACGATCCATAGGGCTTCTGATCGACAGGCCGTGGACATCGCGCAGCGTGCGCTACGATCGATCCATCATTCATTTGTTTGACGGAGATCTTGCCATGTCGACCCTCGCCGCACCGATCCTCGCCGCCTTCCAGATCGAAACCGCCAAGACCCGGACGCTGCTCGAGCGCGTGCCGGAGGACAAATTCGGCTGGCGCCCGCACGCCAAGTCGATGACGCTGGCGAACCTGGCCGGCCACATCGCCGAGACGCCAACCTGGATCGACGGCTTCGTGATCGACGTCTTCGACATGGGCGCCGAGGGGCAGAAGTACGTGCCGTACGTGCCCAAGACCCGCGCTGCGCTGCTCGAGACGTTCGACAAGAACAACGCCGACTTCCTGACCAAGTTCGGCGCGCTGAACGACGAGACGCTGGCCGGCACCTGGACGATGAAAGCCGGCGGCCAGGTCGTGTGGGAAGCGCCGCGGCACGCCGCGATCCACGACATGATGATCAACCACACCATCCACCATCGCGGCCAGCTGACGGTCTATCTGCGCCTGCTCGACGTCGCGCTGCCGCCCCTCTACGGTCCGACCGCAGACAATCCGCAGGGTTTCTAACGGAGGTTCCCCCATGCACCGCCTTCATCCGTGGCGTCGTCATCTTTGCTTGCTCTCGTTTCTCGCCTTGCTGCTCCCGTCGGTCGTCGCGGCAGCGCCCGACGACTTCGTCTTCGATCTCGGCGGCGAGCGCTTCGACCCGCTGGTCACGGATCCGGCGACGCGCTTCGATGCCGGCTGGCAAACCCGGAGCGCCGGCCCCGCGTCGGCCGACCTGCGCTTGATCCAATTCGACGGCCCGGTGCGTCAGGCCTGGCTCGACGACCTGGCGGATCGCGGCGTCGAGCCGCTGCAATACGTCCATCCCTACGGCTACATCGTGTGGGGCACCGGCGCGGCGCTCGAGTCGCCGACCGCTGGAATGCGCTGGCAAGGCGATTTCCTGCCCGGCTATCGCCTGCTGCCGCGCTGGCGCGCGCTGTCCGCCGCGCCGATCCGGGTCGGCGTGCTGATCGTCGCGCGTGCCGGCACCGACGCCGTGATCGACGCGCTCGCGCGCCGCGGCGCGTCGCGCGCGACGGTGCGCCCGCTCGATCACCGCTTCGCGCACGCGGTGGTGACCGTGGCCGGCGACCGGCTCGCCGAGCTGGCCGCGGTTCCCGGGGTCTACAGCGTGCAGCCGCGCCCCACCGACGGCGGCCTGCGCTCGGAGATGTCGGGACAGATCAACGTCAACAATCACGATGCGAGCAACGTGGCCTTTCCCGGCTACCAGGCCTGGCTGACCGCGGTCGGCCTGTCGGGGGCCGGCGTGCGGATGGCCAACGTCGACGGCGGGGTGCAGGAAAGTCATCCGGATCTGGTGAGTCGAATGGTCGGCTGCAGCGGCACCACCTGCTCGAGCAGCTCGAGCGGCCACGGCACCCACACCGCCGGCATCATGGCGGGTGACGGCGGCTCGGGCATCACCGACGGCGACGGCTTCCTGCGCGGTCTCGGCGTCGCGCCCGGGGCCGAGCTCTTCGAGCAGCGCTACAGCCCGTTCTTCAACCAGGCGGGCGGCATGCTCTTGATCATTCGGGACTCGTACGCCAACGGCGCCGTGCTCTCGAACAACAGCTGGGGACCGGCGGGCTCGCCGCGCGGCTACGACGACGACACAATGCAGGTCGACATCGGCGTGCGCGACGCCGATCCGAACGCCGCCGGCGACCAGAGCTTCACCTACGTGCTCTCGTTCATGAACGGCGGCGGCGGCACGAGCAGCCAAGGCACGCCCGACGAGGCGAAGAACCTGTTCAACATCGGCTCGACCAAGATGCGCTTCTCGAGCGGCAACCAGGACACCAACATCGACGACGTGTCGGCCAACAGCGCCCACGGCCCGGCGCTCGACGGCCGCACCATCCCGCACATGGTGGCTCCGGGGTGCCGGGTCGATTCGACGGTGCCGACCGACGACTACGGCCTGTCCTGCGGCACCAGCATGGCTTCGCCGCAGGTGTCGGGCGGGGTCGCGCTCTTCTTCGAGCGCTACCGCGGCCTGTTTGGCAGCGACCCGAGTCCGGCCCTGGTCAAGGCGGCGTTCCTGCCGGTGGCGCACAATCTCGCCGGCTTCGACGACGCCGACGGCGGCACGCTCGGGCATCCGTTCGACAGCAAGCAGGGCTGGGGGCGCATGGACCTCGAGGCGGTGGTCGATCCGGCGCTGCCGGTGCGCTACTGGGACAACCCCATCCTCTTCGACGCCACGGATGACGCATGGTCGGTGACGGTTCAGCCCGCCGACGCCGACCAGCCGATGCGCTTCATGCTGGTGTGGACCGACGCGCCGGGGCACGGCCTCGGCGGCTCGACGCCGGCCTGGAACAACGACCTCGATCTGGTGGTCGAGTCCGCAGGGGACACCTTCCTCGGCAACGTGTTCGGCGCCGACGGCTTCTCGATCTCCGGCGGCAGCGCCGACGACCGCAACAACACCGAGGGCGTGTTCCTCGCCAGCCCGTCGGCGCAGGTGACCGTGCGGGTGCGCGCAGCCGACATCAACTCCGACGGCGTACCCGGCAGCGGCGACCTGACCGATCAGGACTTCGCGCTGGTCTGCTACAACTGCGATGAATCGGTGCTCTTCGCCGACACCTTCGAGTCGGGCGACCTCACTCTGTGGTCGGAGATCGTCGTGCCCTGAGAAGCATGCGCCGATCAGGCGCGGCGCGCTACATCATGTCGACGCCCATCGCCTGATCGATGATCGCTGCGATGTCTGGCTCCGCATAGAGCGCAAGATCGGCCGCGTCTTCGTCGTCCATAAAAAGGTGGAGATAGACGGTCGACGACTGATCGCTGTGAATCGCCTCGAACGTGAACGTTCGCTCTTCGTCGATCTCCATCGTCAGAAGCGCGTCGCGCACCTCCGAGGCCACGCGGCGGTCGACCTTCTGCAGCTGCTTGAAGACTTTCCGCAGGAACTTGGGAATTTGCTCGGCGTCGACGTTCATCGACGATTCGATCAGGCCGTCGGGCGGTCCGCTCGTCACTTCGGTGAGCGCGGGCGGCTTGGCGGGCTTGGCCGGCTTGTCGTGAAGCTTTTCGAGCTTCTTGATCGCCTTTTGGGCCTCTCGCTTGACCAGCGGAATCGGAGATTCAATATACGGCTGAATCAGCGGGATGGCCTCGATCGCTTTGGCGCGGGCGAGGGCGTCGATGACGTTGGGCGTGATGTCGGGGTCGTCGATGAGGTCGCAGAGAAGGCCGATGGTTTCTTGGTGCTTCGATTTGACCTTGAGGAGGGCTTCAGGAAGCATCTGGCGCGCTGTCGAATACGCTGGATCCTTTAGTATTTCAACGACTTCGATGTAAATATATGCCTTCATTGAACTGCGTATTGCTTCTGCAACGTTCCAACCGTACCGCGCGTAGCCATTCGTGTTTTTCTCGTGCTCGCTGCGAAGTGCCTCTTGCCTAGATCTCTCAAGAGCAAGCAGCTCGTTAGGTAGCTTCGCATCTTTCTCGATCAATGATTTGATGCGGTGCATTTCGTTCACAAATATCCGTGGCTCAACTGACAAATCTGTGAGAACATGAATGATGTCCACTTTGGCACCACAAGTGCTGAGTCGCGGCAAAATATCGACAAGCAAAGGTATCGCAGCCCTGAGATCACCAGAATCCTTGTCTATACGCCAGAGTGGATCGGGATTCAGATTGTTCCTAGCAAGCTCATCGTTTACCCAGAGCCGCTCCTTCTTGACTTGCTCGGCGTGTTTACTCATTCTGCTTTGAACCTCACAATCACCACTTTCCCTTCCTCCAGCAGCTCATTGAATTTCCTGCTAATCTTTGTTTTCTCAGTCACTGCGATAACGACGGTCAAATTGTCTTCTGATGCCTTCCGAAGAAAATCACGCACCTGACTCGTCAGATAAAGATTCTGAACTCCTTTGACCTCCAGCAAGACACCTCGCGCTACCCCATCTGGAATGCGCAACGCCTTTTCTCCGAACGGGATGTCTATTTTCTTTGTGTTTTTCGACAAGTCAACGGCGTTGAGCACAGCTTTTTCGAAGGCTTTGCCAAATCTAGCGTTTTTGGCCAACCGCGCAGCCTTGATGCTCGCCGACGCGCCGCCCGGAACGCCTGGTGCCGCCGTAGCTGCCAGGTCGAGCGCGATGCCGCCGGCATCGAGAACTGCGCCGGGCACGTTGCCCGCCGCGATGTTGGCCATGAGGCTGCCGACGCCGATCGCGACATTGGCCACGTCCCACGGCGTTTCGGCCGCCCGGCCATCTGGATCGACCAGCGTGACCGGATTGTTGAACGCGTACGTATAGCGATTCCACGTCTGCGGACGCTGCAGGTCGACGCTCTCCCGCGCCGGATCGACGCTCAGAAAGCGCGCCGTCC